>JAAZMG010000103.1 GCA_012798935.1 Tissierellia bacterium
CCAGTTATTCTTTTTTGATTGCAGAAAACACAATCATGGGGACAACCTAAATGAGGAACAAAAATAGGTATTATAAAATAATTTTTACTCATTGTCTTTACCTATTCTATCTAAAGCTTGTCTTGCTGCCATTTGTTCAGCTTCCTTTTTGTTTCTCCCCATTCCACTCCCTATAACTTTGTTTTCAACAATCACATCCATATAAAACTTTTTATTATGGTCTGGACCCACTTCTTTTACTACCTTATATTCAATTTTTGATTTGGTTCTTTTTTGAAGGGTTTCTTGAAGCTCAGTCTTATAATCTATAAACAGATTACCTTTAGACAAAGCATATATTACTTCCTGTTCAAACATCCCCAATAAAAACTCCCTAGTGTTTGTCAATCCTCCGTCTATATAAATTGCTCCAGTTAAGGCTTCAAAAGTATCCGCTAATATGGATTCCCTACCCCTACCTCCTGTTGCTTCTTCTCCTTTGCCTAAAAGTAGATACTCCCCTAGTTTAATCTTTCTTGCCGCAAAAGCTAATGAGGACTCACAAACTATAGTAGCCCTTTTTTTAGTTAACTCTCCCTCTGGTAGTTCAGAAAACCGATGGTATAAATATTCACTTACTACTAAGTTTACTACTACATCTCCTAAAAATTCCAATCTTTCATTGTTCTCATAAATTCTCATTTTACTTTCATTAGCATAAGAACTATGAGTTAATGATGTATTGATTAGATTAATATCTTTAAATTTATAATTTATATTTAATTGTATTTCATCTAAGCTCTTCTTACGTTCAGATGAGATCTTCACAATATTACCCCCAAATATTTAGCCGATTATTTATTAGGTCCCTTAAGAGACCTAATAAGTTCTTATTCTTCACCTATAATTTGATTAATATAATTAACAGCATCTGATACAGTATTTATATTTTCAACACCTTCATCATCAACCTCTAATTCAAATTCATCTTCTAAAGCCATTATAAGCTCCACCAAATCCAACGAATCTGCATTAAAATCATCTTTAAATGAAGTCTCCATAGTAATATCATCCTCATCAATATCAAACTGCTCTGAAATTATCATCTTTACCTTTTCATAAACCATATTTTTAACACCTCCAAAATATTTGTGGAACATTTTTATTTACTAATATTTATATCATTTTCAATTATATTTATTACATCCATTTCAATAAAAGTTTTAGCTTGCTTAATAGCATTTTTAATGGCAAATGCATCTGAACTTCCGTGAGCCTTAATCACTGGCTGTTTTACACCTAAAAGTGGAGCTCCTCCATATTCTCTATAATCAAGTTTTCCTTTAAAAGATTTTAATTGGGATTTTAACATTAATGCTCCCATTTTGGATTTTAATGTTTTAGTAAATTCTTTTTTCAAAGTTGCAAATAAAGATATTGCCATTCCCTCCGTTAACTTTATTATAATATTTCCTGTAAAACCGTCACAAACAATTACATCTGCAACTCCTTTAGGAATATCTCTTGCTTCTACATTGCCAATAAAATTTATATTTGATCCTTTGATTAAGTCGTAAGATTCTCTTACTAAGGTATTCCCTTTTCCTTCTTCAGTACCTATATTGGCTAATCCTACTTTAGGTGATTTTACACCTAAAACTTTTTCACTATAAATAGAACCCATAGTTGCAAATTGATTTAAGTATTCTGGTTTACAATCTGCATTTGCTCCTATATCTAATATAAAGGATATACCTTTTGCTGTAGGATAGATACTAGCTAAAGCAGCCCTTTCAATGCCTTTAATCCTTTTTACTATAAATAGGCCACCAGCTAATAAAGCACCTGTGCTTCCAGTGGATACAAATCCATCTCCTTTTTTTTCTGTTAAAGCTTTTAATCCTACAACCATTGAGGAATCCTTTTTCCTCCTTATGGCAAGACTAGGCTCTTCATGGTTAGAAATAATTTCCGTAGCATTGATTATATCAATTGCACCCTTAGGAAATTCATATTTGATCAATTCTTCCTCTATTATATCCCTTTTACCAACAATTATTATATTAACACCCAGTTGGTTTACAGCCTCTACAC
>JAAZMG010000104.1 GCA_012798935.1 Tissierellia bacterium
AAAGCTTTATACTATACATTGCTTATAGCAGTTTTGTCATCAATTATTTCAACTATAATAGGTACTTTCGCTGCCATAGGTATATATGGTATGCCAGGAATTAGCAAAAAAATAGTATTAAATTTAAACTATTTACCAGTATTAAATCCAGATATTGTTACAGCAGTATCTTTAATGACCTTGTTTAGATTTATAAGGATTGAATTTGGATTTATCACTATGCTCCTATCCCATATAACCTTTAGCATACCCTATGTAATTTTATCCATATTGCCCAAGTTAAAACAGATGAATAAGCACCTAGCAGAGGCAGCTATGGATTTAGGGGCTACGCCCTTTTATGCCCTAAGAAGGGTGATAATACCTGAGATAATGCCGGGTATAATAACCGGCGGGTTAATAGCTTTTACCTTGTCAGTAGATGATTTTGTCATAAGCTTTTTTAACAAGGGAGCTGGGGTTACAAATTTAAGTATAACTATTTTTTCTATGGCAAGAAGAGGCATTAATCCAGTGATAAATGCTTTATCTACATTGATGTTCCTTGGACTTTTGATTCTGCTTTTAACTATAAATAGTAGATCATCTAAAAATATTAGTGAAAGGGGTGATATTATATGAAAAAAAATATAAAAGTATTAGTTATTATGAGCTTGATTTTAGTTATTGGGTTTATATCAACAGGGTGCGGAGACAATAGGCCTGTAATTAATGTATATAATTGGGGAGATTATATTGATCCTAGCGTAATTAAAGACTTTCAAAAAGAGTTTAATGTAAAAGTAAACTATAATACTTTTGCAACTAACGAAGATATGTATGTAAGTATTAAAAAAGGAGGCACTAGCTACGATGTAGCATTTCCTTCAGATTATATGATCGAAAGAATGATAGAGGAGAATATGCTAGAGAAGATAAATAAGGATAATGTACCAAATATAAGCAATATAGAGGATAGATTTTTATATTTAGATTTTGACCCTAACAATGATTATTCAGTGCCTTATATGTGGGGTACAGTAGGTATTATTTACAATAAAGAGATGGTAGATGATAAGGTTGATAGCTGGGACATTCTATGGAACGAGAAATATAAAGGTCAGATTCTAATGCTAGATAGTCAGAGAGATTCCATAGCAGTAGCATTAAAAAAATTAGGTTATTCTATGAATTCTAGGGATACAAATGAATTAGAACAGGCCAAAGAAGAACTGATAAAACAAAAACCACTAGTATACGCTTATGTTGGAGATGAGGTTAAAGACATAATGGTTGGAGAAGAAGCTGCCCTTGCTGTTGTTTGGTCAGGAGATGCAGTAGCTATGATTAGAGAAAATGAAAATTTAGAATATGTAATACCAAAAGAGGGTACTAATCTATGGTTTGACAACATGATCATACCAAAGACTAGTAAAAACAAGGAAATAGCTGAACAATTTATTAATTTCATGCAAAGACCAGAAATAGCTGCAAGAAACACGGATTATGTAGGCTATTCAACACCTAATTATAAAGCAATGGAGCTATTACCAGAAGACATTGTCAATAGCAAAGTTGCCTATCCTACAGAAGAAGAAATGGGTGATGTAGAAATATTTAAAGACCCTAAAGACTTTTTGAAAGTATATGATGACATATGGCTTGAAATCAAAGCTCAAAGATAAGACAGGGGGACGGTACCCTGTCTTATTACTTCTCTTGTCATTCTGAGCGAAGCGAATGAGTCCTGGTTTTGTTAATTATGTGTAATGGCTAAATACTTTGGGTAATAATTAACTATAACAACTAGAGGAGTGAGATAATGGAGGAGACTAAATATTTAATAATAGGAAATGGAATTGCTGGCCTTTCTGCAGCAAAAGAAATAAGAAAAAGGGATAAGGAAGGCAGTATTGTTATGGTTACTAGGGAACCCTATCTAACCTATTATAGGATTAAATTAACTGAATACATAGGAAAGGATTTTCAGGATGATGATCTTTTAGTAAATGGTGAAAGCTGGTATAAAGAAAATAATATAAAAATATTATTAAGTAAAATTGTAGAAAATTTAGATGTAGATAATAATAAAATTAGGCTAGATGATAGTAGAGAGATAGGATATGAAAAATTATTATTGGCTACAGGTAGCAGGCCTTTTATACCACCAATTGCAGGTAAATATAAACAAGGAGTAGTAGCTTTAAGAACTCTTGATGATTTAATATATATTAAAAATTACTTTAGTGAATGTGAAAATATAGTTGTAGTAGGAGGAGGAATATTAGGGTTAGAAGCAGCTTGGTCTTTAAAGACTTTAGGCAAGGAGGTATCTGTCATTGGACGTAGTTCCCATTTAATGCCGAAACAATTGGATGAAGAAATTGGCAATAAATTAGAAGAAAGATTGACTGAAGAAGGTATTAAGATTTATCTATCATCAACAGTAGATGAGATCCTTGGAAAAAGCCAAGTAAATGGTCTTAGATTAGATAATGGTATTGAAATTAAAACTGATAGTGTATTATTTTCTACAGGAATAATACCGAGTATAGATATAGTAAGAAATACGCCGATAGAATTTAATAAAGGGATAATAGTAGATAATAATTTAAAAACCAATGTTGATAATGTTTATGCAGCAGGAGATTCAATAGAAGTAAATGGCAAGTCAATAGGTTTATGGACATCTAGTAATGAGCAAGGGAGAATTGCTGGATCAAATATGGCAGGAAAACCTATGGAGTACACTGGATTGAAGCCCTTTACTACTTTACGATTAGGAGATATAAAAATATTTTCAGTAGGAGATATAGAAAAGTTTGACAAAGTTTATGAATATAGGGATGAGGACAAGTCCATACATCATAAACTATTTACAAGTGACGGAAAAATTACCGGGGGAATACTATTTGGAGATATAAAGGATATGGGCAAGTTAAAAAACGCAGTTACAGAAAAGGTAAGTATTGATTCTTATTTAGAGGATAACTTACCCTTTGTATAGAAGTAGGCTAAAAAATATAATTAATAAAATACAATTTGTATTTTACTAATTGCCCAATAAGTGTTATATTGATATTATAGCATTATAATATCAATATAAGGGGTTATGTTCTGTGAATAAAAAAATTGGAAAAGATGAAATATATGAAATATTAAAAAGAAAGATTATTGAATTAGACTATGAACCTGGAGAAGTATTTAATGAAGTAGATATAGCTGAAGAGTTTAATATAAGTAGGACACCTATTAGAAAGGTGTTTCATCAATTAAGTACAGATAAATTACTTAATATTATTCCAAGGTTCGGAGCACAGGTTGCACCCATTGATTTTATGTACATGAAATCAGTGTTTGAAGTAACAAGAGTTCTGGATCCTTTTGCTGCAAGATTAGCAGTTGATAGGATTACTGATGAACAAATTGAAGGGTTAGAGGCAATCATTGACAGGTTAAAGACATATGATATTGATGTAGATTATCAAAAAGCAATTGTCGATGACCAAAGATTCCACAATATTATTTTTTTTAGTAGCGGTAATCTATGCTTACAAGAGATTTTGCATAATCTGCATAATCATACAGAAAGATTATGGCATTACTCACAACGTTATTTTGACACAATAGATTTATTTACAGATAGCTTAGGCAAAGTATTAGAAGCAATAAAAGAAAAAGATAAGGATATGGCAGAAAAATATGCAAGAGATCATATTGATGCATTTGTAGAAAAAATAAAAAAAGAATTACTTTAGTTTAGCAGAATTTTTGAATAAAGAACCTTAGAGTTTATTAATAAACTTTAAGGTTCTTTTATTTTGCTTTAGCATAAAAATCAGATTAACAAGAAAACAGAACCCCATAATAAAAGTAATAACATACATATTACCCTAAATGTGGGAAACATATAGATTAAAGGATAAAAATATTGATAAATATCTAACTTTTTTCAAAAAACTATTGAAATACAATTGAAATACATATACAATACATATATAAGACAAAAAACATTACAATAAAATCCGTAATGGTTTATAATATTTTCTTTATATTAGTTCCCAGAAAATACTTTCTATGAAAGGCGTGATTGTTTGAAATATTTAATAGCAACCAACAATCCATTAGTAAAAAAGAAAGCTGATAATCTATGTTTTGTAGAAGGGTCCTATGAAGATGTGCTCATTAAAGTTAGAGATTTGGTTTACGAAGGGGTAGAACTAGTGAGTCATCCATTAGGAGCAAGTATGAGAATGTTGTTTTCACCTTACAGATCTATAATATTGGGACAAAAGAGTAAGACAATTAATCCTTTTCATGTGGAAATTATTGAAAATAGCATTATTAATTACAGAAAAAATTTGGAAGCCAGAAAGGTAGATTGGGTACATGCAGATGATTATGCCTTAATTGATAATGAACTTTTAAAGTCCACATTTAAGGACTTAGAAGTTGATTTTAATAAAATTTAAATTATTCGGAGGTGATTTTTTTGAAACTAGAACTTAGAAGGATTCATATTAAGGATATTCAACTTGGTAAAGAAACTGCAGTAAAAGATGGGGTTTTAATTGTAAACGAAGAAGAACTAGTAAGCAAACTAAAGGAAGATGAAAGAATAAAAGACATAAAAATTGACATTGCAAGACCGGGAGAAAAGGTAAGGATTATTCCAGTAAAGGATGTAATTGAGCCTAGGGTAAAAATCGAAGGAACTGGAAATGGCTTTCCAGGAGTATCATCTAAAATTGCTCAACTAGGTGAAGGTAAGGTAAATGTACTATATGGAGCAGCAGTAGTTACTGTAGGGGATATTGTAGGGTTTCAAGAAGGCGTTATAGACATGTGGGGTGAAGGAGCAAAATGGACTCCATTTTCTAAAACTTATAATTTGGTAGTAGATATTACCCCAGTGGAAGGATTAGATCCTCATTCCCATGAGGCAACTGTAAGGTTAGCAGGGCTTAAAGCTGCAGAATTTATTGGGGAAGCAGGAAGAGAAGTTACACCAGACGAAGTATTAACCTATGAAATAGGAAGTCATGTTGAAGAAACAGCTAAATATCCAGATTTACCAAAAGTATTATATGTGGAGATGCTAATTTCTCAAGGATTACTTCATGATGGATATATCTATGGTGTTAATAGCCAAAAGATAATACCAACTTTATTACATCCAAATGAAGAACTGGATGGTGCTGTAATTAGTGGTAACTGTGTTGCTGCTTGTGATAAAATTACAACTTATCAACATCAAAACAATTCAGTAATCCTAGATTTATACGCACAACATGGAAAGACATTAAACTTTATGGGAGTAGTATTAACTCCAGAACTTACTACATTAGAGGGTAAATTTAGAACTTGTGATTATACAGCAAAACTATGTAAAATGATAGGCGTTGATGGTGTAATTATATCAGAAGAAGGATATGGTAATCCTGATTCAGATTTATTAATGATTTGTAAGAGATTAGAAAATTCAGGAATAAAAACTGTTCTTATAACAGATGAATGTTCAGGTAGAGATGGAATGAGTCAACCATTAGCAGATACAGCTAAAGAAGCTGTAGCAGTTGTATCAGGAGGAAACGTAAGTCATGTAGTTACTTTACCACCTGCTGATAAAGTAATTGGAAATGACGAATCCATAGCAACTTTAGCTGGAGGTTGGGATGGAGCATTGCTTGAAGATGGGACATTAATGTGTGAATTAAATGCTGTAATCGGTTCCACTTCAGAGATTGGATATCACTATTGTACAGCTAAATTATATTAATTATTTTGAAAGGAGGATTGAAAATGGGAGAAAAATTTAAAGTACTATACTATGTAAACCAATTCTTTGGTCAAATTGGTGGTGAAGATAAAGCTGGAATGAAGCCTGTATACAAAGAAGAAATTATTGAACCAGCAATGGGTTTTAACGGTTTATTAAAAGATGAAGGAGAAGTAATTGGAACATTAATATGTGGAGATAACTACTTTAACGAAAATAAAGAAGAAGCCTTATCTTATATTCTAAATGTAATTAAAGAGAACAATCCAGACATAGTTGTTACAGGACCAGCTTTTAATGCAGGCAGATATGGAATGGCTTGTGCTGAGATTGCTAAAGCCGTTGTAGAAGAATTAAATATTCCTGTGGTTACAGGAATGTATATTGAAAATCCAGGCTTAGACGTTTGCAAAAGTATAGCAATAGTAGCAGAAGTATCGGATTCAGCAGCTGGTATGCGTAAAGCATTACCTACTATGGCTAAATTAGTAAAGAAAATAGCAAAGGGAGAAGAATTAGGTCTTCCAGAAGAAGAAGGTTATATACCACAAGGTAAGAGATTAACAGTTATAGTAGAAAAAAGAGGATCACAAAGAGCAGTTGATATGTTATTAGCTCGTTTAAATGGCGAAGAATTTGAAACAGAATTACCAATGCCAGTATTTGACCAAGTAGATCCTGCAGATGCAATCAAAGATTTAAGCAAAGCAACTATAGCTTTGGTAACGTCTGGTGGTATGGTACCATTAGGAAACCCTGATAGAATTCAATCAGCTAGTGCTCAAAAATGGGGCAAATATGATGTATCTAAAAGGGATGCTCTTACTGGAGAATATTGCACAATTCATGGTGGATTTGACCCAGTATATGCTAATGAAATACCTGATAGGGTAGCACCACTTGATATGTTAAAAGAATATGAAAAAGAAGGCATTATAGGAAAAGTATTTGAATATTTCTATACTACAACAGGTACAGGAACATCTGTTGGAAATTCAGTTAAATTTGGTACAGAAATAGGTAAAGAATTAAAAGAAGCTGGAGTAGATGGGGTTATACTAACTTCAACTTGAGGTACTTGTACACGTTGCGGTGCAACAATGGTAAAAGAAATTGAAAGATATGGTATACCTATCGTTCACATGGCTACAATTACTACAATTTCAAAATCTGTAGGAGCCAATAGAATAGTACCAACAATAGCAATTCCTCATCCAGTTGGAAATCCAGATCTACCAGCTGAAGAAGAGTTAGCTTTAAGACGTAAGATGGTTAAAACAGCTTTGGAAGCTTTAAGTACAGAAGTTACTGAACCAACTGAGTTTGAATAAAACTTTTATTTTTAATCCGCTCCCTTCCCTCACCTCCCCTTTGGGAGGAACGGATGAAAATAATATTATTAAAATAAAAAATAAAGAACCACTAAATTCCGATTCTTCTATTACCTCTCCTTGGGAAGAATCGGAATTCTTTTGTTTATAAATCCCTTTTAAATGATTATTTTAAGAATTTTACAAAAAATAAAAATTAATATATAATGTATAGAATAAGCAAGAATATTTAACAAGGGGGTTACTTCGTGAAAATTCAATTTTGTGGAGCTGCAAAGATGGTAACAGGATCAAATCATTTTATTGAAACAGGGAAATATAATATTCTAATAGATTGCGGCATGTTTCAAGGGAATCAAGAGATTGAAAGGATGAATTTCAAAGAATTTCCTTATAATCCAGCTGAAATAGACTATTTAATACTGACTCATGCCCATATTGACCATAGTGGAAGAATACCAAAGCTTGTAAAAGAAGGATTTAAAGGTAGAATAATAACGACAAAACCTACTTATGATTTGTGTAAGATAATGTTAATGGATAGTGCAAAGATTCAAGAAGCTGATGTAGAATGGGAAAACAGGAAAAGACAAAGAGCTGGCAAAAAGCCTGTAGAGCCTTTATATACTATGGATGAAGCTGAAATTAGTTTAAAGTTTTTTGAAACCTATCTTTATAATCAAATGATAATTATTAATGAAGATATTCAACTAAGATTTAGGGATGCAGGGCATATGTTAGGTTCATCAATTGTTGAACTATGGATTAAGGAAAAAGAAGAGTATGTAAAACTAGTATTTTCTGGAGATTTAGGAATGCCTAATAGACCAATTATTAATAATCCTGAGTATATAGATGAAGCAGATTATCTTATAATTGAGTCTACTTATGGTGACAGAATACATGAGGGACTTGGTCAGAGTACTGAGAAACTAATAGAAATAATAAATAAAACTGTATTAAGAGGTGGGACTGTAATCATACCTTCTTTTGCAGTAGGTAGAACCCAGGAGCTAATCTATGAATTAAATAAATATTATGAGTATAATAAAGAAATAGAAGAATATATGAAAATTCCTATATATGTAGATAGTCCTATGGCAGTACAAGCTACAGAGGCATTTCAAGCTAATTCCAGTAGTTTTGATGAAGAGACGAAAGACCTTATTTTAAAGGGAGACAATCCATTTATATTTCCAAACTTAAGATATGTAAAAGACCAGAATGAATCTATGGCTTTAAACAAGTATAGAGCTCCTAAAGTAATAATTTCATCAAGTGGTATGGCCACAGGTGGTAGAGTAAGGCATCATTTAAAACATAATCTATGGGATGAAAAAAATAGTTTAGTATTTGTAGGTTATCAAGCAGAAGGAACATTAGGAAGGATTATTCTAAATGGAGCAAAAAGGGTAAAGATTCTAGGTGAGGAAGTAGCTGTAAAATCGGAAATATATGATATAGAAGGCCTTTCAGGCCATGCAGATCAAATTATGCTCCTAGATTGGATAAGGAAATTTAAAGTAAAACCACAAAAGGTGTTTATTGTTCATGGAGAAGTCCAATCTGCACAGGAGTTATCCGAACAAATAAGAGATGAATTTAAAATAGAAACTATAATTCCGGACATAGGGGATAAATTTAATATAGAAAAACAAAGCATTGAATTATCAAAAACTATAAGAATAGAGCCATCGCATTTAAAGGAAAATATTGCTATAGAAATAGAAAATGTATATGCTCAGCTTAAATCTTTAAATATTAGAAAAGAACAGTTTACGGATTCTAAACTTCTAGAAAGAGAATATGACACCTTGAAAAATATATTAATTGAATTGCAACAAAACCTTATGGATTTAAATATGATGATTGGAAAATAAATCTAAGGAGAAGGATTTTATGGCTAACAAACTAAAAAGCACTATTCAAAAAATAGAAAATAAAATTGAAAAATTTATAGTGTGTATTGAAGTTTTACTAGCATTTTTGATAATTTTTACTATTGTTTTAAGCGTTAAGGATTTAGTTGTATTAGGGATAAATGTATTTAAGACAGAGGCAGATTATAGTTATGCGTTATTACAGGGGTTTTTATCCTATGTATTATTATTAGTAGTAGGTATAGAATTAGCTTTAATGCTAATAAGTCATACTCCAGGGAAAGTACTGCAGGTAACCTTATATGCCATAGCAAGGAAGATGTTAATAAGTAGTGCAAATATGAAAGATATATTACTAGGTGTAATTGCTCTAGCTATAGTGTTTTTTATAGATAAGTTTTTGCATACAAAAGATGCGAAAAAGGTATTGTAAG
>JAAZMG010000008.1 GCA_012798935.1 Tissierellia bacterium
TCGGACAGGGTGAATAATGGACTGTATAAAAACGTAGAAAAAAGCCAATATGACAGGATATTTGAAGCAGGAGTTAATTATTTTCTTTAATAGGCATTGCCTATTAAAGAAAATAAAATTGTGAATTGTAAATTGTATAGGGGGTATTTTATAATGAAAGTTAGTGTTGTTATGGGAAGTATTTCCGATAGAGAAATAGCAGAAAAATCAGTGGAAGTTTTGGAACAATTTGGTGTAGAGGTGGATTTAAGGGTAATCTCTGCCCATAGAACTCCTTTTGAAGCTGCAGATTTTGCCAAAACAGCTGAAGATTTAGGAACAGAGGTGATTATTGCTATTGCTGGCAAGGCAGCCCATTTAGCTGGTGTTATAGCCGGTATAACTCCCCTTCCAGTAATTGGGCTACCTGTAAAATCATCAACTATGGATGGAATGGATTCCCTACTATCAGTAGTTCAAATGCCAAAGGGAGTACCAGTAGCTACCGTAGCTATAAATGGTGGAGAAAATGCAGGACTTTTAGCAGTTCAAATTTTATCAGTAAAGTATCCAGAATTAAGGGAAAAGTTTAAGGAATATAAGACCCGGCTAAAAAAAGAAGTAGAGGAAATGGATAAAATAGTTAGAAGATAGAAACCGAGAGGATGACATATATTGAGTGGAATCATTGGAATATATAGTAAAGACCATAGGGATATATCAAAGATTATGTATTATGGATTATATGCTCTGCAACATAGAGGACAAGAAAGTGCTGGAATTGCAGTAAATAATAATGGATATATAGACTATTATAAGGATTTAGGATTAGCCTATGAAGTTTTTAGTAAGGAAGTACTAAATAGGTTAAGGGGAAATATAGGTATTGGCCATGTTAGATATAGTAATGAATCAGAAACTACTACAATAAATGCAGAACCTTTAGTGGTTGGGTACAAGCAAGGAGCTTTAGCTTTAGCCTATGATGGAAGTTTAGTCAACTTTTTAGAATTAAGAGAGGATATGCAGGATAAAGGAGTCATATTTCAATCCTCTATTGATACAGAAGTAATAGCCAATTTAATTGCTAGATACCATAAGGATGATATAGAACAGGCTATAATCAAGGCGGTAAGAGATATTAAAGGCTCCTATGTATTAGTTATTATGACTAATGATAGACTTATAGGTGTAAGGGATCCTTATGGATTAAAACCTTTATGTATTGGAAAGCTTGGTAATGATTATATACTATCTTCTGAAACCTGCGCTTTTGACACTATAGGTGCAAAATTTGTAAGAGATGTAGAACCAGGAGAGATGGTAGTTATAATTGATGGAGAAATAAAGTCTGTAAGGACAAAAGAAGCAGAGGCTAAAAATATTTGTTTATTTGAAATAATTTATTTTGCTAGACCTGATAGTAAACTAGATGGAAAAAGTATCTATTTATTAAGACGGGAAGCTGGAAGGAATCTTGCTAAGGAATGCCCAGCAGATGGGGATATTGTAATCTCAGCTCCTGATTCGGGAACTGTAGCGGCTATTGGTTATGCAGAGGAATCGGGGATTCCCTATGATGAAGGCTTGATTAAGAATAGGTATGTAGGCAGAACCTTTATACAACCAACTCAAGAGCTGAGAGAACAAGGAGTAAGGATAAAATTAAATGTTTTAAAAGAAAATGTAGAGGGCAAAAGAGTAATCATAGTAGATGACTCTATAGTTCGAGGAACAACTATGACAAGAATAATAGAAATGCTTAAAAATGCAGGTGCTAAGGAGGTCCATGTGCGAATATCTGCTCCCCCTGTAAAGTATCCTTGCCATTTAGGTATGCACACACCTAAAAAGGAAAGCTTAGTAGCTGCTAGTAAAACCGTTGAAGAAATAAAAGAGACTATAGGTGCAGACTCTTTATGTTATCTATCTTTAGAAGGACTTTTAGAGGCAGCAGGAAGAGAAGAGATATATTGTACTGGTTGTTTTAGTGGCAATTATCCTGTAGAAAAAGAAAACAAATAGAAAGGAGAATTACTATGACTTTAACCTATAAGGATGCAGGGGTAGATAAAGAGGCAGGATATAAAGAGGTTCAATTAATAAAGAATATAATAAAGAAAACTCATACAAGTGGAGTAATATCGGATATTGGAGGGTTTGCAGGATTATTTCAATTAAATGCTGAAGATTATAAGGAACCTGTATTGGTATCTGGTACCGATGGAGTTGGGACAAAGTTAAAAATAGCCTTTATGATGGATAAGCATGACACTATAGGAGAAGACTGTGTAGCTATGTGTGTTAACGATATATTATGTCAAGGTGCAAAACCTTTGTTCTTTTTAGATTATGTAGCTACAGGAAAGTTAGTTCCAGATAAAATGGCAAAAGTAGTAGAAGGCATTGCTAATGGATGTATAAAAGGAGGCTGTGCTTTAATAGGTGGAGAAACAGCAGAGATGCCTGGATTCTACAATGAGGACGAATATGATTTAGCAGGTTTCTGTGTTGGTGTAGTGGACAAGGAAAAAATAATCGATGGTTCAAAGGTAGAAGAAGGAGATGTTGTTTTAGGACTAACTTCTAGTGGTATTCATAGTAATGGATATTCCCTTGTAAGAAAAATTGTATTTGAAAAAGAGAATATGGGTGTAGATAAATTTATTCCTGAATTGGGGACCACTATAGGAGAAGAACTACTGAAGCCTACCAGAATATATACAAAGACAGTTTACCCTCTAATAGAAAAATTTAATATAAAGGGTATAGTCCATATAACTGGTGGTGGATTTTATGAAAACATACCGAGAATTGTTCCTGAGGGATTGACGGCAGTTATAGATACTAAAAAGGTAGATACTCAAGAAATATTTAATCTATTAGCTAAATGGGGAAATATAAACAGAGAAGAAATGTATTCTACCTTTAATATGGGTATAGGCATGGTCTTAATAGTTAGTAAAGATGAAGTAGATCAAATATCTAAACAACTAAAAGGGCAAGAAGAAGATTTTGTGTTATTAGGTGAAATTAAAAAAGGTAAGGAGAAGGTTTTACTATGTCATCAGTAAACATAGGGATTTTAATATCTGGTGGTGGAACCAATCTTCAATCTATAATAGACAATATAAAGAATGGAAATATAAAGGGAGAAATAAAAATAGTTATATCCAATAGAAAGGATGCCTATGGACTTATAAGAGCTGAAAGATCTGGAATAAAGGCCTTATATATAGATAGAAAAGAATTTAACACAGAGAAAGAATATAATGAAAAGATTATGGAAGAATTTGAAAAGCGGAATATAGAATTAGTAGTTTTGGCTGGTTATTTAAAGGTTTTATCTAGGGGTTTTGTAGAAAAGTATAAGGGACGAATAATAAATATTCATCCTTCTTTGATTCCTAGTTTCTGTGGAAAAGGATGTTATGGAGAAAAAGTACACCAAATGGTATTAGATTATGGGGTGAAGGTTACGGGAGCTACAGTCCATTTTGTAGATGAGGGAACGGATACAGGGCCTATTATTCTTCAAAGAGCAGTAGAAGTAAAAGATAAAGATACAGTAAATACCCTTAAGGAAAGAGTATTAGCTGTAGAGCATGAGTTACTTCCAGAAGCTGTAAAACTTTTTTGTGAAAATAGACTTACTATTGAAGGACGGAAGGTAATTATTAAATAGGAGTGATATAATGAAGACAGCATTGATAAGTGTTTATGATAAAAGAGGGATTGTTGATTTTTCTCTAGAACTAAGTAAATTAGGTTGGGGAATAATTTCTACTGGGGGAACAAGCAAGATATTAAAGGAAGCAGGAATAAAGGTAGTAGATGTATCTGAAATTACCAAATTTCCAGAAATATTAGATGGGAGGGTAAAAACCCTTCATCCAAATATTCATGGAGGACTTCTATATAAAAGGAATAACAAAGAACATATAAAAGCTGTAAAGGATTTAAATATAAACTCCATAGATATGGTAGTTAACAATTTATATCCTTTTGAAGAAACGGTGAAAAAAGAAGGGGCAACTCAAGAGGAGATAATAGAGAATATTGATATAGGTGGTCCCTCTATGATAAGAGCAGCAGCCAAAAACTATAAAGATGTAACAGTGGTAGTAGAACCTTCGGATTATGAAAAGGTATTAGATGAACTTAAATCCAAAGGAGAAACTTCCATAGAGTTAAGACAGTATTTAGCAAGAAAGGTATTTGAATATACGGCTTACTATGACTCTTTAATATCGAATTATTTTAATAGATTAGAATCCATAGATTTTCCAGAAAAAATTTCACTATCCTTTAAGGACAAAGAAGAACTAAGATACGGAGAAAATCCTCATCAAAAGGCAGCTTTCTATAAGGAAGTAGATAATTTAGAAGGAACTATTGCAGGGGCCAATAAGCTTCATGGAAAAGAATTATCTTTCAATAATATTAATGATGGCAATGGAGCATTGGAGATTTTAAAAGAGTTTGAAGAGCCAACTATAGTAGCAGTAAAGCACGCTAATCCTTGTGGTATAGGTAGTGGAAAAGACTTATTGACGGCCTATAATAAAGCTTATGAATCCGATAAGATATCCATATTTGGTGGGATAATAGCAGCAAATAGAGAAATAGATGAAGAAGTAGCTAAAAGAATAAATGAAATATTTATTGAAATAGTAATGGCACCTTCCTTTTCTAAGGAAGCATTAAAAGTTTTGACTGCTAAGAAAAATATTAGAATATTAGAAATCCCTAATATAATGAAAAAAGATTATTCCTCCTATGATATAAAAAAGGTACTTGGTGGAATACTTATACAAGAAAGAAATACCCAGTTGTTGGGAGAAGAACTAAAAGTAGTTACCAATAGAAAGCCTACAGATAGGGAAATGGAAGATTTAATATTTGGATGGAAAGCAGTAAAAGGGGTTAAGTCAAATGGTGTATTAATAGTAAAAGACAAGGGAACTATAGGTATAGGTATGGGAGAAGTAAATAGAGTATGGGCGGTAAAGGCAGCTATTGAAAGAGCTGGAGATAAGGTAAAAGGATCTGTACTAGCTTCTGATGGATTTTTCCCTTTTAAAGATTCAGTGGAAGCCTTAGCAGAGGCAGGAGTAACGGCTATAATTCAACCTGGTGGTTCCTTAAGAGATGAGGAATCTATTATAGAAGCAGATAAAAATGGTATAGCTATGATATTTACAGGAATGAGACATTTTAAACATTAAGCTTTAGGAGGAGGGCTATCATGAAGGTTTTAGTTATAGGTAGTGGAGGTAGGGAACATGCTTTATGCTGGAAAATAGCAGAAAGTATAAGAGTATCTAAAGTTTTTTGTGCTCCAGGAAATGGAGGTACACAGGAAGTAGCTGAAAATATTAATATTAATCCACATGAAATAGATAAACTATTGGATTTTGCCTTAAAGGAATCTATAGATTTAACGGTAGTAGGGCCTGAAGCTCCTTTGGTAGATGGGATAGTAGATAAATTTAATGAAAAAGGACTTAGAATATTTGGAGTAAATGAAAAAACAGCTAAATTAGAGGGAAGTAAAATCTATGCTAAGGAATTTATGGAGAAGTATGAAATACCTACTGCTAAATATAGAAGATATACTAATATAGATAAAGCTATTAAGGGACTAGATGAATTTGATTATCCTTTAGTAATAAAAGCTGATGGTCTTTGTCTAGGTAAAGGTGTAATAATATGTAATACAAAAGAAGAAGGAGTAAACACTCTAAAATCTATGATGGAAGATAAAATATTTGGAACTGCAGGAGAAGCTGTAATAATAGAAGAATTCCTAGAAGGTGTAGAGGCCTCACTTATATGTCTTGTATCTCAGGGGAAATTAATTCCTATGGAAAGTGCTCAGGACTATAAAAAGATATTTGATAATGATCAAGGACCAAACACAGGAGGAGTAGGTTGTTTTTCATCAAGTAATTTATTTGATAAGGAACTTGAGAGAAAAATTCAAAAAGAAATATTATCTAAAATTGAAACAGGTTTTGAATATGAGTATTTAGACTATAGTGGTGTATTATTTATAGGACTGATGTTAACAAAAGACATGCCAAAGGTTTTAGAATTCAATGTAAGATTTGGAGATCCAGAAACAGAAGTTTTAATACCACGATTAGAAAACAATATAGTAGATATTCTCCAAAAGACTCTAGATGGGAATTTAAGGGAAGAGGATTTAGTTTGGACAGATAAAAAATGTGTTACAGTAGTAGCTACCTCAGAAGGGTATCCAGGAAAGTATGAAAAGGGCAAGGAAATAACTGGATTAAAGGATTTAGATGAGGATATTTTATTATTCCATAATGGAACAAAGATAAAAGATGGAAAGGTATATACTAATGGAGGAAGGGTTATTTCAGTAACTGCTTTAGGAGATACATTAGAAGAAGCTAGGAATAAAATATACAAAAATATTGATAAAATATATTTTGATGGCATGTATTATAGGAGGGATATAGCAAAAATATGATAGATTATTTAAAAATCTATTTCAAAAACCCCTATATATTTGATATAATATTATATAATATATGGTATTTATGTTATAACTATGTTAAAATAGTATCAAGCGTATATTATATACTTAATCCGAATCTTACTTTAGAAGATAGTATAGGCTAGGATACATACTAATTATATTTAAGGAACACCGCTTTTGTTTTGTAGTCGACAATAAAATTATAATAATGAGGAGGAATACATGTGAAAACGGATGTTCAAATTGCTCAAGAAGCAAAAATGCTTCCGGTAACGGAAGTGGCAGCGAAGTTAGGGTTAAAGGAAGATGATTTAGAACATTACGGAAAGTATAAGGCAAAGGTAAATTTAGAAGTACTTGATCGATTAAAAGATAAGCCAGATGGAAAACTAGTATTGGTAACAGCTATTACTCCAACTCCTGCAGGGGAAGGTAAAACTACGGTAAACATAGGACTTAGTATGGCATTAAATAAAATAGGTAAAAATGCTATAACTACACTAAGGGAACCATCATTAGGGCCAAGCTTTGGTATTAAAGGTGGAGCTGCAGGTGGAGGATATGCTCAAGTTTTACCGATGGAAGACATTAATCTACATTTCACAGGAGATTTTCATGCAATAACTACAGCACACAATTTAATAGCAGCTTTATTAGACAATCATATTCATCAGGGAAATGCATTAAACATTGATCCAAGAAGGGTTCTTTGGAAAAGAGTTCTTGATATGAATGATAGAGCATTAAGAAATATTGTTGTAGGTCTTGGCGGGAAGCCAAATGGAGTTCCTAGAGAAGATGGATTTGATATAACAGTTGCTTCAGAGATAATGGCAATTTTCTGTTTATCAAAAGATTTAGAAGATTTTAAGGAAAGAGTTGGAAAAATTGTTGTAGCGTACACATACGATGGCGATCCTGTATTTGCTAAAGACTTAAAAGCACAGGGAGCAGCAACTTTACTTATGAAGGATGCTATTAAGCCTAATCTTGTTCAAACATTAGAAAATACACCTGCCCTTATACATGGTGGACCTTTTGCCAACATTGCACATGGATGTAACTCTGTATTAGCTACAAACTTAGGATTAAAACTTGCTGACTATACTATTACAGAAGCTGGTTTTGGTGCTGATTTAGGCGCAGAAAAATTCTTTAATATCAAATCAAGATTTGCTGAATTAAAACCAGATGCAACGGTAATAGTAGCTACAGTTAGAGCTTTAAAACATCATGGTGGTGCTAAAAAAGATGAACTAGGTAATGAAAACTTAGAAGCTTTAGCAAAAGGTTATGAAAACCTAGAAAAGCATATAGAAAATGTTAATAAATTTGGTGTACCTGCAATCGTAGCCATAAACAAATTCCCAACAGATACAGATGCAGAATTGGATTATATAATTAAAAGAACTGAAGAATTAGGATCTGTGGCAGTACTTACAGAAGTATGGGGTAAAGGTGGCGAAGGTGGTATAGAATTAGCTAGGAAGGTAGTAGAAGTAGTGGAAAACAAACCTTCTAACTTTAAACCTATATATGACTCTAATGAGTCTATAAAGGATAAGATTTATAAGATTGCTACCGAAGTTTATGGAGCAGATGGTGTTGATTATACTAAATCTTGTGAAAAGAAAATAAAAGAAATAGAAAAAATTGGCTTAGATAAGATGCCAATCTGTATGGCGAAAACTCAATATTCACTTTCCGACGATCCAACATTATTAGCAAGACCAAAAGGATTCAAAATAACAGTAAGAGATATAAGAATATCTGCTGGAGCAGGATTCTTAGTTGCTTTAACTGGAGAAATAATGACTATGCCAGGACTTCCTAGAGTTCCTGCAGCTAATAATATCGACATTTTGGAAGACGGGGAAATAGTAGGACTGTTCTAGTTTATTAAAAGTCCGGGAGGTTTTTCCTTTCGGGCTTTTTTTCTCAAATAAAATAGGGTTTCTTTATATAAAGTAAAGAATATAACTTTAAGGTGGTGAAAGGGTGGCGGACTATAATTCGAAAATAGAAAGTCAACAGGTTGATGGCTTATTTGAAGCTGTATTAAAACTTGAAACCATAGAAGAGTGTTATCGTTTTTTTGAAGATATATGCACTATAAAAGAAATCCAATCCATTGCCCAAAGATTAGAGGTTGCAAAATTATTAACATTAAATAAAACTTATAGTGAAATTGAAAAAGAAACGGGAGCTAGTACTGCTACTATTAGTAGAATAAATAGGTCCTTAAATTACGGGGTAGATGGGTATAAAATTGTACTTGAAAGATTAGGTTATTTTAAAGAAGAATAGACCAAATGAGAATTAATATAAGAAAGCTCTTATATCCCCATAGGAGGTTTCTCTATTGGACAATATTATTAATTTTCAATAGGATATTCATAAATAGTATAACCATCTGATATAATAACTGTACTTCCTATATCTATATCCATAAGACTACCAAATAACAAATCCTTGTTTTTCATATTATGACCTGCCAAGGTATAATTCCCTTTTCCCATAACTTGGTCAACCTTCATTGCAGCAGCTCCAGAAATAAGATTAGCATCTGATAAACCTTTAAATATAGGAAGGTTCACATTTAGGTCAGGAATTAATAATACTCCAACAACAAGTTCTTTATTAAAATTCATTGCACCTTTTATTATAGATATTATCTCAACATCTCTTACACTAGAGAAGTCAAAATCCACTTCTGTTTCATTATTTGATTTCATATTTTCTGCAGTAATTTCATTTATAGGAATGCTCTTATTATAATGCTTTATTATTTGCTCCGTTAAAAAAGGTGTTAATAGCAAAACCAGTCCAGCTAAGATCAATATTATTGATAATATCTTTTTCAATATTTTTAACCTCCAAGTAAGTATTTATTATTTTAAATGTACCCTAAAAAGAGTTCCACAACCCCTAAGTTAAAAAACGTAGATAGGGGATGAATTTTGTATATGACAAATATTTCAATATATTGTATACTATGAGCAATAAGAACTTATCTTTTCACACTGCAAAACTATATAATATAATAAATTATGATTTAAGAGAAAGGTGATTAATATGCAAATAAAAATAGATATGTTCAAAAAATCGAGATAATACTAGGATATCCCTCATGGGTCGATTCTAATGAAACATATCCACCAATATTCGTACAAGCAGGTATGCATTTTGTTGTAGCTTATATTGTGTCCTTTTTAGTTTCTTTACTTATCGAATTGATTAAATCAAAATTGATAAACAATCACTGGGATTATTAGTTGAGTTAATTTGGAATATTCTTAAAATATTATCAATCTAACTAATTTTAATGAAACCAATAATCCCTCTGATTTTAAGGAAAACCCCTCGTATTAGGCTAATCACACAAGAATATCTAAATAACAATACTATTAAGCTCCCTAACAGATTTGTACAACCGCACACTAATTTAGTAAAATAAAAAAATTTAAATCTAAATATGTATTTGATAAAATTCTAAGAGTTAAAGGAGGCAGTTATGGAAGGTTTAGTTAGTATATTGAACTTTGATCAAGTGTATCAGACCCAAAAGTTTTTTTATAATATTGATTATGAATGGATTGAGCTTTCAGATATTAAAAATGCAAATAGATATTGCGAACCACAATCTTTAGATATTATAAATAAAAGGCTAAAGAGGCGTAAAAACAAAGGCATAGCATTTATAGGAAGTGGAAATTATCATTATGTGACGTATTTGTTTATGTTAGAAATTCAAAAACCTTTTACTCTAATATTATTTGATCATCATTCGGATATGATAAAGCCTGTTTGCAAATCACTTATATCCTGTGGTTCTTGGGTACTGGAAGCTTTAGAAGACATACCAATGCTTAAAAAGGTGATTATAGTTGGTGTTGGATGGGATTATACAAAGTTTGTTTATTCATATATAAATGAAGATGTCTGCGTTTTTTCAAATGATTATATATTAGAAGAAGAAAGTATTGAAGAAGATATAGTTTTTCGGACTCCAACTAGCCAGGTATATCTTAGTATTGATAAAGACGTTTTAGATGAATCTGAAGCTTTGGTAAATTGGGATCAGGGAAGCATGAAACTCGAACAATTAATTGATTTAATCCAATATATTAACAAACATAAAAGGATTTGTGGTATAGATATTTGTGGAGAATATCCTATTACTCCATCGGAAAGTTTTTTACAAAAAAGTTTAAAAGCAACATGAATGAATGATAGAGCTAATGGAATAATATTGAATACATTAATGAAA
>JAAZMG010000009.1 GCA_012798935.1 Tissierellia bacterium
TCAAATCATCTCAAATGTGTTAAACTTTATAGATGGAGATAGTAGAATAGAAATAGTCGATTATAATATAGAAATAATGTAGGTGATCCTGTGAAAAAAATGTTAACCAAAGAGGAAATAAAAGAGGCAATTAATATTTTATTAGAATTATATCCAGATGCTAAAGCTGAACTAAATTATTCTAGTTCTTTCGAATTATTAATAGCAACTATTCTTTCAGCCCAATGTACTGATGTTCAAGTAAATAAAACTACAGAAAAACTTTTTAAAGATTATAAAACCCCTGAAGATTATTTAGGATTGACAGAAGAGGAATTAGGGGAGATGATTAGAAGTTGTGGATTCTATAAAACTAAGAGTAAAAATATATTAGCTACAAGCAAATTAATAGTGGAAAATTTTAATGGACAAGTCCCTGATACCTTAGAAGAGCTGATTACCCTCCCAGGCGTTGGAAGAAAAACAGCTAATGTAGTTCTAAGCAATGCTTTTGGAAAACCGGCTATAGCTGTAGATACTCACGTTTTTAGAGTATCTAATAGGATTGGCTTAGCAGATAGTAAAAATGTTTTAGATACGGAAAGAGATTTAATGGACAATATAGATAAAAAAACATGGTCTAAAGCACACCATTTATTAATATTTCATGGACGTAGAATTTGCAAAGCGAGAAAGCCCTTATGCAAAAATTGCCCATTAACTGATTATTGTTCCTACTTTAAAGAGGAGATTAATGATGGAAAGGACTGTTAATATGAAACAGTTAAAGATGAATAAAGACAATCTGGTTTTTTCTCTAGATATAGGTACAAGAACTATTATTGGAATTGTTGGCGAATATATGGAAGATAATAAATTTAATATTTTAGCTTACTCTATTAAGGAACACAATAGGAGAAATATGTATGATGGACAGATTCATGATATCCAAGGAGTAGTGGAAGTAGTAAGGGAAATAAAAGAGGAATTGGAAGAAAAAATAGGAGGGAACTTAAAGAAAGTTTCAATAGCTGCTGCAGGAAGGTCATTAAAAACTTCCAAAACAAGGATAGACAAGGAGATTAATAGACTATCAGAAATAAGTAGAAGTATGGTAGAAGCCTTAGAATTGGAAGCTGTTCAAAAAGCTCAAGATATGATAAATATGGACAATAGTCAAAACAAATTAAAATACTATAACATAGGATATAGTGTTATTAATTATTATTTAGATGATAATATAATGACAAAATTGGAAGGCCATCGTGGTGATAAAATAGGGGTTAATTTATTAGCTACATTTTTACCTCAAATAGTTATAGAGGGACTTTATGCAGTAATATTAAAAGCTGGTCTTGAAGTTGATAATGTCACCCTAGAGCCAATAGCAGCTATAAATGTTGCCATAAAAGAAGAATTGAGACTCTTAAATTTAGCTTTAGTAGATATTGGAGCTGGCACATCAGATATTGCTATAACAAAAGATGGAAAAATTATTGCTTATGCTATGACGTCAATAGCAGGAGATGAAATAACAGAAGCTTTATCAAAAAAATATTTATTAGATTTTAATACTGGGGAAGAATTAAAAATTAAACTTAGCTCCAGGGATAAACATATATTTACCGATATAGTAGGCATAGAACATAATCTTGCTACAGGGGAAATAGTTGATAATATATATGATATTATAAACAAAATTTCTAGGGAGATTTCAGAGAAAATAATTGAGTTCAATGGCAAAGTTCCAAATGCAGTGTTTCTCATAGGTGGTAGTAGTCAAATGCCTGGATTAAAAGAATGTTTAGCAAAAAATTTAGGACTTCCTAAGGAACGAGTATCCATTAAAGATACTAGTTTTATTCAAAATGTTGAAGGAATAGATTCTCATATTAATGGGCCAGATATTGTTACACCTATAGGTATTGCTATGGAAGGTGCTACTAAAAAGTATAGGAATTTTTTACAAATAGAGTTTAATGGGGAAGAAATTAAAATATTTAATACAGAAAATGTTAAGGTTTCCTATATATTAGTACTAACCGGTTATAATCCAAGGAATTTAATACCTAAATCTGGGGATAATTTTATATATTTTTTAAATGGTAAAAAGAAAATAATAAAAGGTAAAGCAGGAAATCCTGCTAGGATCTATGTAAACAATAGGGTTGGAAATTTAAGTACTCCTTTAAATGATGGAGATAATCTAAAAATCGTTGAAGGGTCTAAAGGAGAAAAGATAATTCCATATTTATATGATTGCATTCCAAATAAAAAGGTGGTAAATTTTAATAATGGACAATATAATTTGATAAAAGATATTAAAATAAATGGAGTTCAAGTAAAGGACAACCCAATGCTAAATGAGGGAGATAGGGTCGAATTTTTAGAAATTAAAACTATAGAAGATTTCCTAAAATACATAGACAAAGATATACCTATTGACCATATTCTAATAAATGGCAAGAAAGCAGATAAGGATGCAATTTTAAATGCCTATGATGAAATTACTACCATTCAAAACAAGACCATTAGATTGGGTATAAATGGAGAAGAAACAACAATAGAGTACAACAAAAAAGAATTTATATTCGTAGATATATTTGATTATATAGATTTTGATCTAACAAAACCAAAAGGGAAATTAATTCTAAAGATAAATGGAAAAGATGCAGAGTATATGGAGCCTTTAAAGGATGGAGATATAATCCAAGTATTCTGGGATAAATAGTATTGCTATACGTTATAGTACATATATTTCAATCAATTAATTTTGGAGGGTAAATATGAGGAAAACTAAGAAAAAAAACCCAACTATTTTATTATTAATAATTTTAATTGCTATTATTCTAGGCTTAGGCTCTTATGGTTATGCTAAAGTCTTAAATACAGATTTAATCTATGAGGGAGTTAAAGTTGGTGAATTTGATGTTGGTCTTATGACTAAAGAGGAAGCTTTAAATTTTCTTAAAGATAAGAAGGAAAAAGAAATAGATGAAAATAAAATGACCCTTACCTATGAAGATAAGGAATATAGTATTAATTTAAGGGATATAGGATTTTATTTTGAATATAAGAAGGCTGTTGACGAAGCCTATTCTGTAGGTAGGGAAGGAAATGTGTTCATAAGACTTAAGGATATAAGTAGGAGTAAAAAGGAAGGTGTACAAATCACCTTAAACTCAGATTACGACAAGGAAAAGATAGACAATATAGTAGATATAATTGCACAGGAAATAGATGTAGAGGTAAAAGAAGCTGAGTTTCATTTTAACAATGGAAATATAAAGGTTACTGAGGATGTAGTAGGCAAAAGTATTAAAAAAGAAGAGCTAGTTCAATTAATAAATGATAATGTATATGTCTTAAACAATATTGAAATACCTGTAGAGGATATAATACCCCAAAAAACTAAAGCCCTTTTAAGCAGAGTTAATGGAGTTATTGGAGAATTTTCTACTTCTTTTAAAGGGAGTAGTTCCGATAGGGTTGAAAACATTAGAATATCGTCTAAGGCTGTTAGCAATAAGCTAATAATGCCTGGAGATACGGTGTCTTTTAATCAAACTACAGGACCTAGGGAAAAAAAGTATGGTTATAGAGAGGCCATTGTTATACTAGAAGGGGATTTTACACCAGGAGTAGGTGGGGGAGTATGTCAAACATCTACTACTCTCTACAACGCATTGTTATTAGCTAATGTAACTATTGTAGAAAGATCTCATCATTCAATACCTGCTAAATATGTAAAATTTGGGCAAGATGCTGCAGTATCTTATGGTCATATGGATTTAAAATTTAGAAATGATTTTGACTATCCTATATATATTAACTCAAGAGTATCAGGAGATAGGGTTTATTTTTATGTATATGGAGATAGAAATGCAAGGGATTATATAGTAAAAATTAAGCCAGAGATTGTAGAAACCATTGTACTTGAGGATGATATTATAGTAGATAATAGTTTAGAGCCAGGAACAAAGGAAGTTGTTCAAAGAGGGAGAACAGGATATAAAGTAAATACCTATAAATCTATAATTAGAAACGGTAAGGTTGTAAGTAAGGATTTAATAACAAGAGACTTTTATAAACCAAGAAAATTTATTTATAGGGTAGGACCAGAACCTTTGACTACTAAATTTTCAGATGAAGATAGGGAAGAAAGTCCTACAGAAGATATTTCCATAGAAGATGATAATACAGATGATTAATTAGGGGTGATAAATTGGGAGAAATAGGCGAGCTATATGAAAAAAATGTAAAATGTCCTGTATGTAATATTGAGTTTAAAACCAAAAAGGTAAGAACTTCCAGATTGCGACTTATAAAAAGGGATAAGGATTTTTTATCCTATTATAAAGGGGAAAATCCATTAAAATATAATATATTTGTCTGTCCCCATTGTGGCTATGCTGCTTCTGAAAGCAAATATGATTCTATAAATGATAAGGATAGAAAAATAATTTTGAAGGAAGTTACATCAAAATGGAATAGTAGAGATTATGGGGGTAAAAGAACTGTAGACGATGCTATAGAAACATATAAACTGGCTCTTTATATTGGACAATTATTAGATTATAAGAGGATAGATTTAGGGTCTTTATGTTTAAGTATAGCTTGGCTATATAGGATTAAA
>JAAZMG010000105.1 GCA_012798935.1 Tissierellia bacterium
GCTGATTTTATCGCTGAAACCATGAAAGTAGTATATGAAACCAAGAAAGAAAGAGGCGAAATAAGAAGGGTCAATATAAATGCAGCGCCTATGGATGTAGAAGGATATAGAAAACTAAAAGAAACAGGAATAGGAACATTCCAAATATTTCAAGAAACCTATAATCATGATATATATAGAAAACTTCACCCAGAAGGAACTATGAAAGGAGATTATTCTTGGAGATTATATGGACTTGATAGAGCTATGGAAGCTGGAATTGACGATGTTGGAATTGGAGCGTTGTTTGGACTATATGATTGGAAATTTGAGGTAATGGGACTTTTATTCCATGCTATTCACTTAGAAGAAACCTTTGGAGTAGGACCACATACCATATCCTTCCCAAGAATAGAACCTGCTATAAACACTGAGTTCTATGACCAAACAAAATATAAGGTTTCTGATGATGATTTCAAAAGGGTAATAGCTATAATTCGTCTTTCAGTTCCATATACTGGAATGATATTAACTGCTAGGGAAACTCCTGAAGTAAGAAAAGAAATGATTCCTCTTGGAATATCCCAAATAGATGCTGGCTCAAAAGTTGGAATTGGTGGATATAAAAAAGATGACTATATACCTGAAAAAGAACAGTTTCACCTTGGCGATATCCGATCCCTTGATGATGTAATAAAAGAGATGTGTGAATTTGGATACTTGACCTCTTTTTGCACTGCATGTTATAGATCTGGAAGAACTGGAGAAGATTTTATGGATATAGCAAAACCAGGAAATATTCAAAATTTCTGTATACCTAATGGAATACTCACATTTAAAGAATATCTATTAGATTATGCTTCAGATGAGACTAGGAAAGCTGGAGAAAAACTGATTGAAGATGAACTAAATGAAATAGGAAATACAAATCCCCAAAGGAAAAAATTAATTGAACAAAAGTTAAAACTATTAGATGAAGGTAAAAGGGATATATATGTATAAACCTACAATATCCATATATGGAAAAAGAAATTCTGGAAAATCCTCAATTTTAAACGCCATAACAGAACAGGAAATTTCCATTGTCAGTTCAGTAAAAGGCACTACTACAGATCCTGTGAAAAAAACCATGGAATTTAATCCTGTTGGCCCTGTTGTATTTATAGATACGGCAGGTATTGATGATGAAGGAGATTTAGGAATTCTAAGAACAAAAAAAAGCTTAAGTACTGCAAGGCGAACTAATATAGCCCTATATATTATGGATGTAATGGATATTGATAAAGATTATTTAAATATGATGGAGTTATTATTTAAGAAATACAATATACCTTATATACTTGTTATAAATAAAATAGATATGGTAAATGAGGATTATATAGATAAGTTAAAACCCAAATATCCTGAAGCTATATTTGTATCCGCTATTAAGATGATAAATATTGATAATCTAAAAAAAGAATTGATAAAAAGAATACAGGATGTGGAAGCTGATCCTCCTATTGTAGGGAATTTAGTCCCCTACGATGGAAAAATTGTTCTTGTTGTTCCCATAGATAAGCAAGCTCCTAAAGGAAGACTCATACTTCCTCAAGTTCAGGTTATAAGGGATTGTATAGACAATGGAATAAAGTGCTATGTATTGAGAGACACAGAGCTTAAAAGCGGATTAAAGGATTTAGATGATATAGATTTGGTTATAACCGACTCTCAAATATTTAAGGAAGTAGACCAGATAGTACCTGATGATATAAAGCTAACTTCCTTCTCAATATTATTTGCTAGATATAAAGGGGATTTAAAAAAGCTTGTAGATGGAGTAAAAGCTATAGAAAAACTAAATGCACAAGACAATATACTCATAGCTGAAAATTGTACTCATAATACAACCCATGAGGATATAGGAAAAGTAAAAATTCCTACTCTACTTCAGCAAAAAACGGGAAGAAAGTTTAACTTTCATTTCAAAAGCGGATACGATTTTAGTGACAATTTAGAAGAATATAACTTGGTTATCCACTGTGGTGGATGTATGGTAAACAGAAAAGAAATGGAAAGTAGAATTATGCTATGCAATGAAAAAAATATTCCAATCACCAATTATGGAGTAGTTCTTGCCTATTTAAATGGCATATTGGATAGAACGTTGGAAATATTTGAAGACAATTAATGGAAGGCTTAAGCCTTCCATTAAATCTATCACATTCCTTTTAATATTGAATATTATGTATAAAAATGCTATTTAAATATTAGGAGGAAAATTTATGTATAATTATATTCAAATACCACAATTGCCTATACTAGGTCCATATTCATTCCATCAGATAATACAATTTATATATGAAGCTATTGTAGGGGAAGCAACTGCAGCAGAATTTTATTCAAGATTATTGCAAGAAGCTCCAGATGAGTTGCATAGAGAATTTATAGAACATGCATATGAAGATGAATTAGAGCATCTATATGCTTTTACAAGACTATATTGTCATTTTACTGGTCAAATACCCCAATATACTATTACACCTGTTGTCTATTCAAATTATAAGGAAGGAATACTAATGGCTTTAAAAGATGAATTAGAGGCAGGAGAGTTTTATAGAAATATTCAACTTTCTACTACAGATAAATTAATAAGAGATACTTTTTACTTTGCTATGGTTGATGAATTACAGCACGCAACACAGTTTAGCACTTTATATAATACCCTTTAGATAATAATACCACTAATATAAAAACATCTTCTTAGTTGAAGATGTTTTTATATGACAAAATAATGGGCACATTCATTCCCACCTTTACTTTTAACACAATACATAGCTTTATCTGCTTTTGATATTAATTGATCAATATTATCTCCATCTTTAGGATAGAAACTGACTCCTATGCTTAAAGATAAATCTATTTCTATATCATCATTAATTTTAATTTTCTTGTTTGCATTTGCTATTCTTGAAGCTATGGTTCTATAGTTATTATAATCCTTTATATCGGGTAATAGTATCAAAAACTCATCTCCGCCATGTCTAGATACAATATCATTTTTTCTCGTACTTTTTATTAATATATTTGCAACTTCAGCTAAAACCTTATCCCCTATTTTGTGCCCATACATATCATTTATTCTTTTAAATCTATCAATATCAATAAACATTAATCCCAATTTCTTATTGTTTCTTTTAGAGTCTTCTAAGAATTTTTCAGCTACATTATAGAAAAGAGTTCTATTAGCTAGCCCTGTAAGTCTATCGTAATATGCTGATTTTTCAATCTCTTTTTCTTTTTCTTTCAACTCCTTATTTAGAGAGGATAGTTTCTTATTGTATTCTTTTAGTTGATTAATTCTTATAATTTGACTGGTAACATCTATACATTCAATAATTAAATAATTTAAATCTCCATGTTCAAATCTACTTAACCTTAAATTAATCTCAATATCCTCTGATATTAAACCTCTATGCATTGATGAAGAAAAGAAAAATTTATGATCATTTTCTATGACAGATTTCATTGCTTCTTTAAAATAATCTCTATTTAAACTTGGAACTATATTATAAATACTTGAATTTATAACTTTTTCTTGATTAATGCCAGTTATATTCTCCATGCAATCATTCCAAAATAGAATTTCCAATTCCTCATCTGTTATTATAATACCTTCGTTAATATAATTTAGTATATTAAATAAAGTTTTATCCATTTAAATCATCTTCCGCCTTTTTTATTAGTTCCATCAATTCATTTAATGAATTTAATGTTAAATCTATTATTACAGCTCCTTCTATTTCAGTATCATCTATTATAAATGTTATGTATAAAATAAGCATGCAAAGATGCTTTTTCTTTTTTATATTTTTTGCAAAATCTATTCTATGGTAAACCTTTACCTTAGGCAAAGTATATTTTAAGCTAGTATTAAGAAAGTTACCCATTCCTCCAACTATGGAATTTAAAATTATATTTCCTATTTCCCTTATTATATCGAAGTCCATATCTGTAAAATCCATATCAGGTTCATCTTTTTCATCGCCTACATCCATACATAGATTTATAAATCTTCTCATTTTATTAGCTGGAAAAATCAAATTTGCTTCTCCTGTTATCTTATCACCAAAGTCAATAGAAGACACCATTAAGGCCCCTCCCGCTACTTTAATAAAAGATTCTTCTATTTCTACGTTTTGATTTTCTGGATTTAATATTTCTACACTTGGTACATCTAATACTATCCTTTTATTAATTATCTCTGAAAGCATACTTGCA
>JAAZMG010000106.1 GCA_012798935.1 Tissierellia bacterium
TATACCTGCATTGCAGCTAAATGCCTACATAAGGAAGCTATGAAAGTATACTATGCTTTCGATAAAAGTTTAGAAGAAGCAAGAATTAAACTTTCCTATATTGTAGGTAGAGATACTACTAAATTAACAGAAGAAGAGATAATAAGGGCAGATGTGGAGACCGTAGCAGAAAATACAGCCGATGGGGTTATTGCACCACTACTTTACATAATGATATTAGGAGCTCCTGGTGGATTAATGTATAAGATAGTAAATACTATGGATTCTATGTTAGGCTATAAAAATGAAAAATATATAGACTTAGGCTATTTTCCTGCAAAGATAGATGATTTATTTAACTATATACCTGCTAGACTAACTGGAATACTTATGTGTATATCATCTATATTTAGATTTGATACAAAAGAAGGCTTTAAGATAATGATAAGGGATAGGAAAAATCACAAAAGTCCTAATTGTGCCTATCCAGAAGGAGCAGTAGCAGGACTTTTAAATATTCAATTGGGAGGTAGTAACTATTATTTTGGCCAGATAGTAGAAAAGCCTACAATTGGAGATAAAAAGCGAAATATAGAAAAGGAAGATATTAAAAGAACTATTGAAATTATGTATAGAACGGAATTTTTACTATTTTTATTATATTTTTGTTTGTTAAGGAGTAGGTGAAAAAAATGAAGCATGGTGGGGATTTAATAACTTATGAAAAATACTATGATGGGGATTTAATAGATTTTAGTAGCAATATTAATCCTTTAGGACCACCCAAAGGGCTTTATGAAGAGCTTATAAAGGGTTTTCCCACTTTAACCAGTTATCCAGATATTAAATATAGACATCTTAAGTCCAGCATAGCTAAATATTTAAAATGCCCTATAGAAAATATAGTAGTAGGCAATGGAGCTGTGGATATAATAAACAATTTCATTTCAATATTTCCTAGAATAATGGTACTGCTACCTTCGTTTCTAGAGTATGAACAAAGGGCATTGGCTTATGATAAAGAAATAATTAGATTGAATTACAAGGAGGATTTTACTTTAGATTTAGAAGCTATTGAAAAGAATATAAGGCCTAGAGATTTGTTGATATTAGGAAATCCCAACAACCCAACGGGGCTTAGAATTCATAAAGATATATTGATTAAGCTGTACGGAATAATTAGAAAGAAAAATGGCTATTTATTATTAGACGAAGCCTTTTATGAGTTTTGCCCAGAGGACTATGACAGTATAGAAATATTTAAAGAATACTCTTTTGATAATGTAAGTATAATTAGAGCTGCCACTAAATTCTTTGGACTTCCAGGCATTCGTCTAGGCTATGGTTGTATTTCTGAAAAACCAATAAGAGAATATGAAAAAATGGAATTACCTTGGAGTGTTAATGCTTTAGCAGATATAGCTGGCAGATATATATTTGAATGTAAAGACTATATTGAAGAAAGTAGGGCCTATATAGAAAAGGAAAGACAATTTTTGTTGAAAGAATTAGGGGCTATAGATGGAATAAAAGCTTTCAATACCCATACAAATTATATTCTTATAAAACTTTTAAAATGGAATGAAGAATATATATTTAACTTTTTCTTAAAAAGAGGTTTACTAATTAGGAAATGTTCTAGTTTTAATGGACTAGATGATAGCTATATTAGAGTGGCTATAAAGGATAGAAAAAGTAATGAAAAGCTAATAAAGGCCTTTAGGGAACTGGAGAGAATATAGATGAAAACTTTGATGATTACAGCTCCTGCCAGTGGTACAGGGAAGACCTTAATTTCCATTGGATTAATAAGGGCATTAAAAAATAGAGGATTGGATGTATCTGCCTTCAAAACAGGACCAGATTTTATAGATACAAAGTACTTAGGAGTAGCTTCAGGGAAAAAACCGGGGAATTTGGATATCCATATGATGGGAGAAGAAGGGATCCACCAAGCTTTATCTATGAATAAAGGGAACTATGCTGTAGTTGAAGGGGCTATGGGATATTTTGATGGAATTTATAATACTTTTGAAAACTCTAGTTATGATATCTCAAGAAAGCTAGATATAAATACTATTCTTATATATACTCCAAAAGGTGAAATGTTCTCTATAATACCTAAGATAAAAGGTATGGTAGACTTTGAAAATTCCAAGATTAAAGGAGTTATATTGAATAAAGTAAAAAAATCTATGTATCTACTTTTGAAGGAACAAATTGAAAAATATATAGGGATAAAAGTACTAGGCTATGTAGAAGAAGATAGGGACTTGGAGATACAAAGTAGATATCTAGGTTTAGTTCAATCTATGGAAGATGGGAACATAGAAAAGATAATGGATAAAATAGCAGGGACTGTGGAAAAGACCATAGATTTAGATGCTTTAATTTCCATGATGAATAAGGTAGAGGTGGGGATTTATACTTATCCTAGCAAAAGAAATATAAAAGTAGCCATAGCCTATGACTTAGCATTTTCTTTTTATTATAATGAAAATTTAAAGTTATTGGAAAATGCTTGCCATGTGGAATATTTTTCTCCCATGGAGGACAAAAAAATTCCTAACTGTGATCTACTATTTTTAGGTGGGGGATATCCAGAATTATATAAAAAGGAATTATCACAAAATGTGAGTATGATAAATTCTGTAAAGGAAAAGGCAGAAGCAGGAGGATATATATATGGAGAAGCAGGAGGATTTATGTATTTGGTAGACAGCATAGAAGGGTATCCTATGTGTGGAATTTTAAGGGGTAAAGCTACTATGACAGATAGGCTTAAAAGATTTGGATATGTAAATATAGAATTAAATAGGGATTCTATATTAGGAAAAAAAGGAGATATATTAAAGGGACAAGAGTTTCATAGATCAACTATTGATA
>JAAZMG010000107.1 GCA_012798935.1 Tissierellia bacterium
AAAGTTATTTTGTCACTGATTGATTATATCATATTATTATAATAATAAAAAGGTAATGTTGATATATACTGTATTATCTACAAAAAAAATAATTATATAATGTTATAAGTTTTAGTTAAATAAAAGAAAAACAAAATACTTTTCAAAATAAGAAGGATTTTCCAAAAACATAGAGAATATAGAGAATATTTAGAGAATATCTGATAATATATTTTTGATTTCATCTTTATAGGAAGGTGGTGAATTTGAGCTGTGAAAGTAACTGACGTAAGAATAAGAAAGATTACCGAAGAGGGTAAGATGAAAGCAATAGTATCTGTAACCTTTGATGATGAATTTGTTGTCCACGATATAAAGATAATCGAAGGACAAAATGGATTATTTATAGCAATGCCTAGTAGAAAGATGGCGGATGGAGAATTTAGAGATATTGCCCATCCAATTAACGCAGAAACAAGAAAAAAAATCCAGGATGCGATTTTTGAAGAATACCAAAAAATTTTAATAGTTGAGTAAGTAAGGGCCAGAAGGCCCTTTTTACCTTTATATGGAAGCTATTAAAGGTGAAAACAAATATTATCTAGAAAATTATATAATTAGTGTGGACTTATAAGTTAAATAGGTTAAAATATAGTTTGGATAGATAATTATAAAATGAGGTGTAAATATGAATATTTCTATTATATTAGCGGCAGGAGAAGGAACTAGAATGAACTCAAATGTACCAAAGGTATTACATAAGGTTTGTGGGAGGCCTATATTAGAGTATGTTATAGATGCTAGTAAAAATGCTAATTTAGAAAAAAATTATGTAATTGTTGGTCACGGGGAAAAAGAGATAAAGGAAAAATTTAAAGACCATGATATTATATTTAAAACTCAGCCTATAGGCAAAAATTATCCTTATGGCACAGGATATGCTGTTATGCAAGCTATAGATTATATAGAGGATAATAGTAATGTGATAATCTTATATGGAGATACCCCTTTGATAACAGACAAAACAATATTAAAACTTATGGAATATCATAAGAAAAATAAAAATAATGGTACAGTTCTAACAGCTTTTTTAGATGATCCAACAGGTTATGGAAGGATTGTTAGAGATGAGAAGGGACATATACTTAAAATTGTGGAAGATAAAGATGCTACAGAAGAAGAAAAAAAACTAAAGGAAACCAATTCAGGAATATATTGTTTTAATGGTAAGGATTTAAAAAGTGCATTAAAAAAAATCGACAATAATAATGCCCAAGGTGAATATTATATAACAGATGTGATTACAATCTTAAAAGAAAAGGGAAATAGAGTAGGGGCATATATAATAGATGATCCTAGGGAAATTCATGGGATAAACTCTAGAATACAATTAGCTTTCTGTGAAAAAATTATGAGAGAGAGAATCAATCATAAACACATGTTAGAGGGGATCACTATAATAAATCCAGAAAATACCTATATAGAAAGTAGCGTTATCATTGGAAAAGATAGTATAATATATCCAGGGACAATATTAACTGGAGATACTATTGTTGGAGAAGATTGTATAATTGGCGAAAACTCAAGGATAGAGAATAGTAAAATAGGAAATAAGGTAGAAATATATTCATCAACTATTACAGAAAGCAAAGTGGGTGATAGGTGTACTATAGGACCTTATGCTCATCTTAGACCTAATTGTAACTTAGGTAAAGATATTAAAATTGGTAATTTTGTAGAAGTTAAAAATTCTACAATCGGAGATGGTTCTAAAGCGTCCCATTTGGCCTACATAGGAGATGCAGATGTAGGGGAGGGTGTAAATATAGGCTGTGGTGTGATATTTGTAAATTATAATGGCCATTCAAAATTTAGAACTGTAGTTGAAGATAATGCATTTATTGGTAGTAATTCCAACTTAATTGCACCTGTAATTGTGAGAAAGAGAGGCTATGTTGCAGCTGGGTCAACTATTACCGATGAAGTAAGTGAAGGAAGTTTATCCATTGCTAGGGCAAGACAGGTAAATAAAGATGGTTGGGTAGATAAAAAAAGATAAATAAACAATAGGAGGAATTTTCAAATGGATTTACGCAGAGGTGGTATCAAAGTATTTTCTGGAAATGCTAATAGAAAATTAGCAGAGAACATATGTAAGGAGCTTAATGTGTCTTTAGGACGATGTGAGGTAGGACAATTTAGTGATGGGGAGATATTTGTAAACATTGACGAAACTGTTAGAGGATCTGATGTATTTATCATTCAACCTACTTGTACTCCAGTAAATGAAAATTTAATGGAAGTTTTAATACTTTTAGATGCCTTTAAAAGAGCATCAGCAGGACGAATAAATGCTGTAATTCCTTACTATGGTTATGCTAGACAGGATAGGAAAACAAAGGCAAGGGAACCTATTACAGCTAAACTAGTTGCGGACTTGCTTACAGTAGCAGGAACAGATAGAGTTGTAAGCATGGATTTACACGCAGGACAGATCCAAGGATATTTCAATATTCCTGTAGACCATTTGTCTGGAGTACCAATTCTTGCAGAGTATTTTAAAAATATTGTAGATAGGGAAACTGTTATAGTTTCACCAGATTTAGGTGGAGTAACTAGGGCAAGAAACTTTGCAAATCTTTTAGATTTACCTATAGCTATTATAGAAAAGAGAAGACCTAAGGCTAATGTTTCAGAGGTTATGAATGTAATAGGTGATATTGAGGGAAAAAATGTTGTAATAGTAGATGATATAATAGATACAGCTGGAACAATCACTAAGGCTGCTGGGGTGCTAAAAAACTTTGGAGCTAAATCTGTTTATGCCTGTGCTACTCATCCAGTTCTATCAGGACCAGCTGTTAAAAGAATAGATGAATCTGTAATTGAAAGATTTATAATAACAGATACTATACCTTTAGCAGAAGAAAATAAAATTGATAAAATAGAAGTAGTTAGCGTAGCTCCAATATTTGCTGAAGCCATAAAAAGAATCCACGATAATGAATCTGTAAGTATATTATTTGATTAGTACAAGGGGTGATAAGTTGTTTGTAGTAGTGGGACTAGGAAACCCTGGAAAAAATCATGCTGGTACAAGGCATAATGTTGGGTTTGATACTATAGATTTATTGGGCTATAGGAATAATATTAAAATAAGCAAAATAAAATTCAAATCTGTATATGGCGAGGGCTCTATTGGAAGAGAAAAGGTTATACTTTTAAAGCCTCAAACTTATATGAATAATAGTGGTATGGCAGTATTGGATTTATACAAGTTTTATAAATTACCTATTGAAAACATAATAATCATAGTTGATGATATAGATATAGAATTTGGAACTATAAGGATAAGGAAACAAGGTAGCGCTGGATCACATAATGGTTTAAAATCTATAATATATAATCTAAATAGGGATGATTTCCCCAGAGTTAAGATTGGTATAGGCGAGAAAAAACAGGGACAAGACCTAGCTGACTTTGTTTTAAGTAGATTTTCTAAAGATGAAAGAGTTGTTATAGACGAAACAATAACAGAGGCTGCACTAGCCATAGAAACTATAATAACCTATAGTATTGATAAGGCAATGAATGAGTTTAATTAAAAAAGGAACTTAAGCCCAGAAGTAACTTCTGGGCTTAAAGTGCGTGTTCAAGGAGCTGGTAGTATGCAAAATATGTTTATTGACCCATTGAAGAATTTAGCTTCTTATAAAAAGTTGATAGAAAAAATTGATCAAAAAATAAGTCCTATATCCACTTATGGTATTATAGATGAGAATATAGGTCATATTAGTTATGCTTTAAACCAGCATATGAAGAAGCAGATGATAATAATAACTTATACCCAAAAGAAAGCTGAAAAAATATATAAAGATATTAAAAATTTTGATGAGAATATAGTTGAACTATTTCCTACTAAAGAAGTGTTGTTTTATAAGGTAGATGCTATTAGTCTAGATGTGACTAATCAAAGGCTTAGGGTCCTTTCTCGGCTAATACGAGGAGAGCCTATAATTGTAGTGGCCCATATTGAAGGTGTATTAAACAAGCTTATAAATCCTAGTTTATTCAAAGAACATGTAATTAAGATTGGTTTAGAAGATAAAATAGAGCTAGATCAATTAGCTGAAAAACTTATATCATGTGGTTATGAAAGAGAGAGTATGGTAGAAGGGATAGGACAATTTAGCATAAGAGGAGGAATAATTGATTTTTTTGCTCCTAATAGCGAAAACCCTTATAGAATAGAATTGTTTGATGATGAGATAGATTCCATTAGAACTTTTGATATAGGAACCCAAAGGTCTATAGAAATAGTTGAATCGGTTTTTATACCCCCAGTTAAAGAAATATTTATTTTAGAAAACTACAGGGAAAATATTATAAAAAATATGGAAAAGGATTTAAAAAAGGCAACTAAAAAGCTAGTGGAGGCATCTGAAGTAAAGCAAAATATGGAAGATAAATTCCAAAAATATATGGAAGAGATTCATGAAAGGGTTCATATTTCAAATGCGGAAATGATCGTTCCCTATATACCGAGAGAATTTTTATCCAATTTACTAAATTATTTTAATAATGATGGTATAGTTTTCATAGATGAGCCAAGAAGGGTAGAAGAGCGGGTTAAAAACATTAAAGATCAATTCTTGATGAAATATAGTCAGGTTTTAGAGTCGGGGGAGGTGCTTCCCCGACATGAAAAGATCAATTATGAGTATATGGATATAATTGATGATATAAAAGGCAAAACTTGCATAGCTAACACGTCATTACTTAAAGCTGATCCTATTTTTAGCCCAAAGGCTATTTTAAGATTTTCATCAAAGTCTGTTCAATCTTTTCACAATAATATAGATTTTTTAAAGGAAGAATTAAATCACTATAAATATAGAGGTTATAAAGTTATTATCCTTTCTGGCACAGAAGAAAGGGGTAAGATATTACAATCGACTTTGGTGGATTTAGGTGTAGAATCTATTTATGTAGAAAATGCTAATAGGGATATAAAATCAAGTCAAGTCTTTATAACTTCTGGAAGTATTAATGGCGGTTTCGAGTATTCTAATATTAAATTTGTGATTATAAGCGATAAGGAAATATATGGTTCCTCTAAGGGGAAAGTTAGGAAAATTAAAAAGAAATCAAAAGGGGATATAGCTAGTTTTTCTGATTTAAATATAGGGGATTTTGTAGTTCATGAAAATCATGGAATCGGCCAATATGAAGGGATCGAACAGCTAAACATTCAAGGTATAAAAAAGGATTATTTAACTATTAATTACAAAGGGAATGACAAATTATATGTCCCTATAGATCAAATGAATTTAATTCAAAAGTATATAGGTTCTGATTCTATCAAACCAAAGATTAATAGACTTAGTAGTCCAGAGTGGACTAGAACAAAGCAAAGGGCTAAAAAGGCTGTAGAAGATATGGCTAAGGATTTGTTGGAACTGTATGCAAGGAGGGAACAATTAAAAGGCTTTCCTTTTTCTAAAGATACCTTATGGCAGAGACAATTTGAAGATGCATTTCCTTATGAGGAAACAGAAGCCCAGATTAGAAGTACGGAAGAGATTAAAAGAGACATGGAAAATGTAAAACCTATGGATAGACTATTATGTGGGGATGTAGGCTATGGAAAGACAGAAGTAGCACTAAGGGCTGCTTTTAAGGCTATAATGGATGGTAAGCAAGTAGCATTTTTGGTACCTACAACTATATTAGCCCAGCAGCATTATAATACTATTATTGAAAGATTTGCTACTTTCCCTATAAATGTAGCTATGTTAAGTAGGTTTAAAACAGTTGGAGAGCAAAAGAAGACTATTGATGGACTTAAAAATGGAGTTGTGGACCTGGTTATAGGTACCCACAGGCTGTTATCTAAGGATATAGTATTTAAGGATTTAGGCTTGCTTATAGTGGATGAAGAACAGAGATTTGGAGTTAAGCATAAGGAAACTTTAAAAAAATTGAAAGAAAATGTAGATGTTCTTACCCTAACTGCGACTCCTATACCTAGAACCCTACACATGTCTCTTATAGGTATTAGGGATATGAGCACAATAGACGAGCCTCCAAAAGAAAGATATCCTGTACAGACTTATGTAGTTGAGTTTAATGAACAGATGATACGGGAAGCTATTCTAAAAGAGATAGAAAGAGTAGGGCAAGTATATTTTGTCTACAATAGGGTTCAGACTATAGATGAAATGGCTACAAAATTAAAAAAACTAGTCCCGGAGGCGAAAATTGCAGTAGCCCATGGTCAGATGAGTGAAAGAGAATTAGAGAAGGTCATGATGGATTTTATAGATAATAAATACAATGTTCTTGTTTGTACCACTATTATAGAAACAGGCCTTGATATACAAAATGTAAACACCCTGATTATATATAATGCAGATAAAATGGGTCTATCTCAACTATATCAATTAAGGGGAAGAGTTGGAAGAACAAATAGAATAGCCTATGGATATTTTACCTATGAGAAAAATAAAATTTTAACGGAAGTAGCGGAAAAAAGGTTAAGAGCCATAAAAGATTTTACAGAGTTTGGCTCTGGGTTTAAGATTGCCATGAGAGATTTGGAAATAAGAGGAGCAGGGAGCCTTCTAGGTGTAGAACAACATGGGCATATTGAGGCTATAGGTTATGATCTATACGTTAAATACTTAAATGAAACCATTAAAAAACTTAAAGGAGAAACCTTTGAGGAAATTGTAGATACTACTATAGATTTATCTGTAGATGGATATATACCTGGGGAGTATATAGAAGATGAAGAGCAAAAGATTGAATCCTATAGAAAAATTGCAGCTATTAGAAATAAAGATGATTATAGGGAATTAATAGATGAATTAATAGATAGGTTTGGGGATGTACCTAAAGAAGTTCAAAATCTAATGGATATTTCCTATATTAAAAACAAGGCAAGTTTATGTCATATTGACAATATAATTCAATCTGGAGATATGTTTACTTTAGAGTTTAGCTCTATAGACCATATTTCACCAGATTTAATTCATTATCTATCAAAAGAGTATGGACGAAAGTTATATTTTGATCTATCAAATACTCCTTGTTTTAAATATAGAACTAAAATAGACATATTATCTAATTTAAAAGGATTAGTTGAAAAAATTAGTGGTTTCCATAATAAGAAGGATGATATATAATATTATTTAGATACATTAATTAGAGAGGATGTTTTAATTGTTGAAGCTAAATAAAAAGTTTATATTATTTATAGTATTGTTAAATATAGTAGCTTTGACTCTTTCAGCTTGCGGGAAGAGGGAAAAAGAGGAAGGTATAGTAGCTAAAGTTAATGGTGATATAATTACTCAGGAAGAGTTCGATAAGGATTTTGAAATAACAAAAAAAATACATCAAAAAAACTATGGGGAGGATATACTATCCCAAGAAGTTGGAAATAACAAAACTTATGAAGAAGTATTAAAGGAAAATATGTTAGAAAAGCTAATTATAGGGAATTTGATTGCTAAAGAATTGGAAAAAATGAATATAACAGTAACTGATGGTGAGGTAAAGGATGCTATTAAAACCTATTATATTGATGAACTAGGTGGAGAGGAGAAATATAAAGAATACTTAAAAAACAATGGATTTACAGAAGAGTTTTTTAAAAAAGAATTAAAAAGGGAAATAATGTGTCAAAAACATAAGGAAGAATTTTTAAATAAAATCAACTTATCAGAAAATGAGATCAAAGAATATTTTGAAAAAAATAAAGATTATTTAATACAGGTTAGAGCTAGTCAAATTTTGGTTAAAACTGAGGAAGAAGGAAATAAAATATTGGAAAAATTAAAAAAAGGGGAAGATTTTCATAGTTTAGTTGCCACTGAATCTGCAGATGAGGATTCTGCAGTTAAAGGAGGAGACTTAGGTTACTTTACTAGGGGGACATCTCTAAAAGAATACAGAGAACTTGAAGATATAGCTTTTGATTTACAGATAGGAGAAGTAAGCGATTTGGTTAAAACTGAACTTGGATATCACATTATTTTAGTAGAGGACAGGAAAGATAGTTATGAGGATTTAAAAGAAGATATAATCCCGGTGATAGAAAATGAAAGATATATTAAGAAATTATCGGATTTAAGGGATAATGCAGATATAGAAATATATTTAGAAAAAGATAAAGATGATAAAGGGAACTAATTAAAAACCATGGTGATTAATACCATGGTTTTTCAATTAATGTAAATACTTTAACTTAACTTTACCATAAATGTATAAAAAATTCCTATTAGTAAAATAATAATTACACAATAAATTTTCTTAAGGAGGGAAAAGATGAAGGCAACTGGAATAGTTAGGCGTATTGATGATTTAGGTAGAGTCGTCATACCTAAGGAGATTAGAAGAACCTTGAGAATAAGGGAAGGAGATCCTTTAGAAATATTTACCGATAGAGAAGGTGAAGTAATACTTAAAAAATATTCGCCTATTGGAGAGTTAAATGAATTTGCTAATGAATACTGTGAATCATTATATGAAACTACCGGATATACTGCCATTATTTCCGATAGGGATATTATAATTGCTATTGCTGGTGGTTCAAAGAAAGAGTATTTAGAAAAAAGAGTAAGTCCAGAGTTGGAGAAAATTATAGAGTCAAGAAATATTTATATTGCCAGAGATTCTAATAAACCTATTAAGCTATTTTATGAGGATGAAAATCCAGATGAATATACAGCTCAAGTTATAGCGCCAATAGTTATGCAGGGAGATCCAATAGGTACTGTAATACTTATGTCAAAGGATATAGATGCAAGTATTGGAGAAATAGAAATAAAATTAGTAGAAACAGCTGCAGGATTTTTATCAAAACAAATGGAAAACTAATAAAAGCCTACCGAATTTTGGTAGGCTATATTATTTTATTTAATATATTTTAATATAATAAAGTATTGAAATAAATATATTTTTGATATAATGAATTTAGTTTCATGAAAGACTAGGGGGGGAGTGAATGACAAAGGATAATTTTTTAAAAGGAGCGGCTATTCTTGGTGTTGCAGGAGCAATAGTGAAAATATTAGGGGCATTTTATAGAATACCTCTTAATAATATACTAGGAAGTGAAGGAATAGGATACTATCAAACCGCTTATCCTCTTTATGTATTGTTGTTGACCATATCAACAGCAGGCTTTCCAGTAGCCGTAGCAAAGTTAGTTTCAGAGAAAAGGGCTTTAGGAGATCATAGAGGAGCTCATAAGGTGTTTAAGGTAGCCTTTTTAGGATTATTAATGGCTGGAATATTGACATCTTTATTTGTTTTTATAAATGCAGAGAAGATTGTTAAATCCTTAGGAAATGAGGATGCTTATTATGCTCTTATAGCTTTGGTACCAGCTTTATTTTTTGTACCTATTATGGCAGCCTTTAGAGGATATTTTCAAGGAAGGCAAACTATGACACCAACTGCCCTATCTCAAATAACAGAACAGCTTTTTAGGGTCATTACAGGTCTATTAGTCACTTATTATCTGCTAGACAGAGGATTGCCTATAGCAGCAGGAGGAGCTTCCTTTGGAGGCTCTGTAGGAGCTATTGTAGGGGCTGTTACCATGATTTTTATATACATTTCTAAAAGAAAAGAGATAGGACAAGAAATAAGTACTAATTTAAATGAGAAGGAAGAACCTGTTAACAAGATTGTAAAAGATTTGCTTGTTATAGCTATTCCCATAACTATAGGAGCAGCTATCGTACCAATAATGAACTCTATAGATACATTATTGGTGTTTAATCGACTAAAGAGCGTAGGGTTTAGTAAGGAAGAAGCTAATGTTTTATATGGACAACTTACAGGTCATGCCCAAACTTTAATAAACTTACCTTTAATTTTTTCTACAGCTTTGGCTATATCCTTGGTACCAGCTGTAGCCACAACTAATACAAAGAAAAATTATAAAGAAATAAGAAACATTACCTCCTCTGGTATAAGGATTACCTTATTAATAGGACTGCCTTGTGCTTTTGGGCTATTTATACTTGCAAGGCCTATTATAGGGTTATTGTATTTCAAGCTTACTCCAGAGGAAATAATAAGTACTGGGGAAATATTATCTATACTCTCTTTTGGAGTTATATTTTTAACATTAGTTCAATCTCTTACAGCTATTTTGCAGGGATTAGGAAGACCTTTAGTGCCTGTGGTTAATTTAGCTATAGGTGCATTAGTTAAAGTGTTTTTAGCTTATACTTTAACGGGTATAAGAAGTATTAATGTAAAAGGAGCAGCTATATCTACTGTTAGTGCATATTTTATTGCATCAATACTTGACTTAATCAGTGTTAGAAAGTATACTAGATTAAAATTCCATATAAAAGAGATGCTTATTAAACCCCTAACATCATCTATAGGAATGGCAATAGTTGCAAAAGTAGTTTATATTAGTTTTCTAAATACTGTTGGAGATAAGTTATCCACTATAATTGCTATAATTATTGCAGCTATAGCTTATTTTATGCTTCTTATATTGACTGGTTCTTTAACCTATGAAGATTTTGACTTATTACCAAAAGGTGATAAAATAGCTAATAAGCTTGTAAAATTAAAACTAATAAAGAGGTAAATTGAATAAAATACAAAGGAGTAAAAAGCATGGGGAAAATATATATTTTAGGCCTAGGTCCAGGAGATGTAGATTCTTTAACCATAGGTGTAGTAAATAGGGTTAAAAGTGGGGATAAAAATTATTTAAGAACAGAAAACCATCCTACAGTAGAATATTTTAAGAATAATAATATATCCTATAAATCCTATGATTATGTCTATGAAAAAGAAGAACAATTTATAGATGTGTATCAATATATTGTAGATGATTTGATTGAAAGGGCAAAAGAATATAAAGTGATCAATTATTTAGTTCCTGGGAGTCCTTTGGTAGCAGAAAAGACCGTAGAGATTTTATTAAAAAAGGAAGAGGAGAATTTAGAGATTGAGATATTAACAGGAATGAGTTTTATAGAGCCTGTTATTCAACTGGTAGGAAGAGATCCTGTAGAGGGACTAAAAATTATAGACGGAGTGGAATTTAGCTTCAGTGATATAGATATAAATGTTGATTGTATAGTAACTCAAGTATATAATATGAGAGTAGCTTCTAATATAAAACTCATACTTTCAGAGGTATATGGGGATGAGTATGAAGTTTATTTAATCAATAGTGCGGGAGTAAAAGGACAAGAAGAAATTTTGCCAACACCTATCTATGATTTAGATAGGATTGGCAAGATAGGCTGCTTAACGAGTATATTTATCCCTAGAGTGGATAAAATAAGTAAAAAAATCTATAGTATAGCCGATATAATAGATACAATGGAAATATTAAGAAGTGATAAAGGTTGCCCTTGGGACAGAGA
>JAAZMG010000010.1 GCA_012798935.1 Tissierellia bacterium
ATAGTTATAAAATAATATCCTGCTTGTGAATAATCATAATTTTTTAATCTAATATTCTTTCTTCGTGGTAATTCATCCATATAACCACCATCCATCTTAATATTATCCCTATGTCACATTTATCTACAGATATACACTAACAATCACCATAGCTTGAGCATATTCCTTTTCTATAAATAAAGTTCAAAATGTTTCACGTGAAACATTTTGGACTTTGTTGTTTCTTAGGTATCTGTATAGTTACTTCTACATATTCACCTTTATCTTTTTCTAAATATTGAGCATCCACTCCACTTTCCTTTATTGCGGTGTAGGCTTTCTTAATTGTGTTTAAATATATTCTAGTACTTATTAGACCTTTTATGTTTTGTTTTTCTTCCTTTACATCTTCATCTTCACTAATTAAATCATCTAATATATCATTTACCAAACTTTCTGTTTTGCTTACATTTAACTCATTTTTTATTACCTTATCTAATACTTCTCTTTTTAGTTTGTCATCTGAAAGCTTTAATAATGCTCGTCCATGTCTTTCTGTAAGATTATGGTCTAACAAATCTTTCTTAATATCCTCTGGTAATTTTAATAGTCTTAATTTGTTTGCAATTGTAGATTGACTTTTACCCATCTTCTCTGCTAGTTGTTGTTGTGTGAAACCGTGATCAACTATTAGATTGTTGTATCCTTCAGCCTCTTCAATAAAATTTAAATCTTCTCTCTGTAAATTTTCAATTAAAGCAATCATAGCCGATTCATTGTCCCTATACTCTACAATTATAGCTGGTATTTCCTCAAGTTCTGCTAGTTCGGAAGCTCTAAGCCTTCTTTCTCCAGCTACAAGTTCATAGCTTTCATTTTGCAATTTTCTAACGCTAATAGGTTGAATTAATCCAAAAGATTTTATGGATTGGCTTAACTCTTCTAAAGATTTCTTATTAAAATCTTTTCTTGGTTGATATGGATTTGGTCTAATTGAATCTACAGGAATATATTTTATTTCTGGTTGTATATTTTTCATTTCAATCCCTCTTCCCAATAGACATTATTAATCCTCTTACATTTTATATTCTATAAAATATAATTATTTCCTTCTTATTACCCAAACTTTCCTTCGCCAAATTTTCTCTAATTACAAGGGTTTCTTCTTAGGCTTACCTCCTCCTCTTGGATATTTTGTCGGAGTTTCTTTTATCTTTTCAATAATTATCAAACTATGGGTTATATCGCTAAATGGAAGAGTAACAATCTTTTTATCTTTAATCTTTCCACCTAAAATTTTTATGCCTTTTTCCGCTTCACCTAATTCTTCATCTACATCAGGCCCCTTCATAGAGATAAAATATCCACCTACTTTAATGAAAGGCAACGAATATTCAGAAAGAGTATTTAATGAAGCCACTGCCCTTGATATGGCAATATCATAAATTTCCCTATGCTTTTTGTCTCTACCTAATTCTTCTGCTCTGCCATGAATTGTAGTAATACCTTTTAATTCTATAGTGTTGATAACTTCATTTAAAAACTTAATTCTCTTATTTAAACTATCTAATAAAACCATATCTAAATCTTCTTTAATAATCTTTAGAGGAACACCAGGAAATCCTCCACCTGTTCCAATATCTATAACTTTAACTTTTCCTTCAAATAAATTTGTATTAAGTGGTGTTATACTATCAATAAAATGTTTTATATCAATTTCCACATCATCAGTTATAGAAGTAATATTTATCTTTTGATTCCATTCCTTTAACAATTTTTTATATAATATAAACTTATCTTGTTTATCTTTAGTTAAGTTTATACCTAATGTTTTTGCCCCATCAATTAATGTATTTACATTAGTCATTGTTTACATTCTTCTCTCCTCTCCGTTTTTGCTCTAAATAGATCAACAAAACATTAATATCCGCAGGAGAAACCCCTGAAACCCTAGATGCTTGACCTACTGAATCAGGTTTTATCTGGCTTAGTTTTTGTTTTGCCTCGTTGCTTAGACCTTTTATTTCATCGTAGTTTTGATCATGAGATAATCTTTTTCCTTCTAACTTTTTAAACTGTTCTATTTGAGCCATTTGTTTTTTTATATATCCTTCATATTTAATCTGAGTTTCTACTTGAAGCCGTATCTCTCTAGGTAGTTCCGGTCTACCTTTATCTAGTTCATTTAATAATTCATAATTAAGTTCTGGCCTCTTAATTAAATCATATAGACTAAGGGCTGTTTTCAAAGGTGTACTATTTAATTCTTTAAAAAATTCATTTGTCTCCTTTGTAGGCGTTACTTTAACGGTTTTTAATCTATTTAGTTCTAACTCAATTTGTTTTTTCTTATTTATAGTCTTTCTATACCTTTCCTCACTTGCAAGACCAACCTCATATCCTTTTTTAGTTAATCTTAAATCTGCATTATCTTGTCTTAATGTTAATCTATATTCAGCCCTTGATGTCATCATCCTATAAGGCTCATTTGTACCTTTTGTAACTAAATCATCTATTAAAACCCCGATATAAGCCTCTGATCTATGTAAAATAAAAGGTTCCTTCCCTTGTATATTTAATACTCCATTTATTCCGGCAATTAACCCTTGAGCTGCAGCCTCTTCATAGCCTGAAGAGCCATTTATTTGTCCTGCAAAAAAAAGATTCTTTATCGTTTTATGCTCCAAAGTTCTTTTCAATATTGTAGGGTCGATACAATCATATTCAATACCATAAGCAGATCTCATAAATTGAACTTTTTCCAATCCGGTTATGGTTTTGTACATCTTTATTTGGACTTCTTCTGGTAAAGTAGAACTAACCCCTTGAACATACATTTCCTTGGTATCTAATCCTTCAGGTTCAATAAACACTTGATGTTTTTCCTTATCTTTAAATCTAACTACTTTATCTTCAATAGAGGGACAATATCTTGGTCCTACTCCTTCAATTTGTCCAGAATACATAGGTGAACGTGAAAGATTTTCTCTTATTATTTCGTGAGTACGAGGAGTTGTATATGTTAAATAGCAAGGCACTTGTTCTATATTAAATTTTTTACCAATATTTAAAAATGAAAAAGGTATAATCTCCTCATCTCCTGGTTGTATCTCCATTTTAGAATAATTTATAGTATCTCCATGAACCCTTGCTGGTGTTCCCGTTTTAAATCTTCTTAATTTTATACCTAATTTAATTAAAGAATCTGAAAGAAGATTTGAAGGGGATAATCCACTAGGACCACTAGAATAATTTACCTCCCCCATAAATATTCTTCCTTTTAAATATGTTCCGGTAGCTAAGATTACTACCTTGCTATAATAGGTAGCACCTGTTCTCGTTACAATACCTTTTACTAAATTATCTTCAACAAGAATCTCTACAGCTTCTCCTTCACGTAGAACAAGATTAGGTTCCTTTTCTAATACCTTTTTCATCTCCCTATGGTATTTTTTCTTATCTGCTTGAACCCTTAGAGAATGAACAGCAGGGCCTTTTGATGTATTTAACATTCTGCTTTGAATAAAAGATTTATCAATAATTAAAGCCATCTCCCCACCTAATGCATCTATTTCTCTAACCAAATGGCCTTTCCCTGTACCTCCTATATTGGGATTACATGGCATATCTGCTATAGAATCAAGACTCATAGTTAACATTAAAGTTTTCATACCCATTCTGCTACTGGCCAAAGCAGCTTCACAACCAGCATGACCAGCACCAATAACTATAACATCAAAATCTCCTGCTTTATATTTTTTTATATCCTCCATCTATAGAACACCTCCCTTACATAAACTATTTACCTATACAAAATTCTGAAAATATCTTATCCAAAATATCTTCTCCCACAGTATCTCCAGATATTTCCCCTAGATTTTCCCAACAATTCTTTATATCTACCTCTATACAATCTAAGGGTATCTTTAACATAATTCCTTCTAATCCATCTTCAATGTTTTTCTTGGCCTTTATAAGCTGGTCCTTATGTCTCATATTTGTAACTATAATATCACTTTCAATTTCCAGCTCTCCTGCATAGAACATTTCCTTTATTGCCTGTTCTAATTTATCTATACCTATCCCAGTAGCAATTGAAGTAGTGATTATTTCTTTATTAGGCAACAATTTTTTTAAATCATTTTCATCATATTCATTAGGAAGATCTGATTTATTTAACAAAACTATAGATTTTTTATCTTTAACTATATCTATAATTTCATAATCTTCATCGGTTATACTTTCCGAAGCATCAAATACAGCTATTATTAAATCTGCCTTATCTACCATATCTATAGCCCTATCTACTCCTATTTTCTCTACTACATCTTTAGTAGACCTAATTCCTGCAGTATCCATAATTTTTAAAGGAATACCATCTATATTTATATATTCTTCAATTATATCCCTAGTAGTTCCAGGAACATTAGTAACTATAGCCCTATTTTCCCTTAACATAGCATTTAATAGAGAAGATTTTCCTACATTAGGTTTTCCCAATATAACTATATTTAAACCATCCTTAAGTATCTTTCCCCTATCTGCTGTACTTAAAAGCTTTTTTATTTCCTCTTTTACTAATCTAGCCTTTTCCTCTAATTCATCATAAGTTACTTCTTCTATATCTTCATCAGGAAAATCAATAGACACTTCTATATGGGCAATCATTTCCAACAATATATTTCTAATTTCTTTAACTTTATGGGATATACTTCCCTCTAATTGGTTTAATGAAACTTCAAAACTTTTATCCGTCTTTGCTCGAATCATATCTATAACCGCTTCAGCTTGCGACAAATCTAGCCTTCCATTTAAAAAAGCCCTTTTAGTAAACTCTCCTGCTTCGGCTAATCTAGCTCCATTTTCTAAAACAAGTTCTAATATTTTTCTTACGGAAATAATACCGCCATGACAGTATATCTCTACCATATCTTCCCTAGTATAGGTATAAGGACCTTTCATAAAAACTATTAATACCTCATCTATTATTTCCCCATCTTTAGGGTCTATTATATGTCCATAGGTTAATTTCCTATTTTCATTTTCCTTCAAACTATCAACCTTATTCCCCTTAAATAATTTATTTGCTATATTCAAAGAATCCTTACCACTCATTCGAACTATGCCAATTCCACCTTCCCCCATAGCCGTAGAAATAGCTGCAATCACATCAGTCACAATATTCACCATCCTTTCTTTAGATAAGAGAAACCCAGTTTATCACTGGGTTTCAAAAGGTCTATTTTGCTTGAATTACCACCCTTCTATAGGGCTCTTCTCCTTCACTATGAGTAGTAATGTCACCTATATCTTGCAATGCGGAATGAATAATCCTTCTCTCATATGGATTCATGGGCTCCAATTTTACTGGTCTTTTACTGTATTTAGCTTTTTGACCCATCCTATTTGCCAGCCTAACTAAGGTTTCTTCTCTTCTCTTTCTATATCCTTTAGCATCAACAATCACCTTAATATAATCGTCCCTACTTCTATTAACCGCTAAACTTATTAAAAATTGAATTGCATCCAGTGTATTACCCCTTCTACCAATTACAATACCCATATCTGATGAATTAATATTGGTAATATCTATATATAGACATGAGTTTTCTCTTTTAACCGAACAACTTCCTTTAACATTCATACATTTAAGCATATTATTTAAAAGATTTTCTGCTATTTTTATGGGATCGTTTATTACTGTTACTTTAACCGTGGCATCTTTAGCGCCTATTAATCCAAATAGTCCCTTACTAGGTTCTTCAAGAATCTCTACATGAGTGTCCCCCTTTTCAACACCTAACTCTTCTAATGCAATACTAACAGCCTCATCAATAGTTTTTGAAACCTTTACAACGGATTTCATTCTATCTTGTCTCCTCCTTAATCTTACCCAAAGACCTATTAGATATTACTTGTTGAATGATTTGGAATATATTACCCATAACCCAATATAATGCTAATCCAGATGCAAATGATCTAGCAGCCCAAAAGATCATAAAAGGAAGGAAGATATTCATGGTTTTTTGAGTAGATTCTGCTTTTGGATCCATTTGTGTATTACCGGTCATAAGCTTAGTTTGCAAATAAGTAGTTATACCAGCTAAAAGAGGCAATCCCCAGAGATAAGGATCTGGTTTTTCTAAGTTTGGAATCCACAAAAAGTTTTTGCTTATAGTTGCATAAAAATTAGGATCTTTAAAAACATAGGTTATAGGATCTCTTAAAACGTTGAAAAAAGCAATAATAATTGGAAATTGAATAAGTAGAATCAAGCATCCTGACATAGGATTATACTTATTTGTTTTATAAACCTCCATTATCTTAGCCTGCTGGGTCTGTGGGTCATTTTTATATTTTTTTTGAATTTCCTTTATTTGTGGTTGTAATTCATTCATTTTTTGTGTAGATTTGCTTTGATGCAAACTTACAGGTAATAAAATAAATTTAAATATAATGGTAGTGATTATTATAGCAATACCATAATAAGAAAAATTTTCTGGCTCTACTCCTATATTGGAAACCATATCGAAAACTAATTTTAACAATCCTCCGAATATATTACCTAAAAAAGCGTTCATCGATTAACCCCCTATCATTTTAGCGGATCATACCCTCCTTCATTAAATGGATGACATCTTAAAATTCTACTTAAACTTAAATAAGTCCCCTTTAAAAAACCATATTTCATATAAGCTTCTATAGAATATTGTGAACAAGTTGGATAAAATCTGCAATTTCTTCCTATCAGAATATATCTTGAAATAAATCTTTGATAAAACTTTATAAATAAAATAGCTAACCTAGCCATTATTTTTCACCTGAATCCTTTAATAGATTAGATTTTCTTAGAATATGAAGCATTGCACTTTTTAAATCCCCATATGTTATATCCACCACATTTTTCTTAGGTATAAATATTATATCATAACCTTCCCTAATATTATTCAAATTTTGTCTACAAATTTCCTTTAATCTTCTTCGAGTCTTATTTCTCACCACACTATTACCAATCTTCTTTGTAACAGAAAAACCTATCCTCGTATAATTTAAATCATTTTTCATAATATATAATATCAAATTTCTGTTCCAATAGTTTTTCCCTTTTTTATAAACTTTTTTAAAATCATCATTATTTCTTAACCTGTATTTTTTATTCATTAACAATGCTCCTTTTAAGGATCCCAGGGTTAAAGCTAATGGAGTTATATCCATTCAAATCTAAATAGCATTTAAAATTATAGTAAATATTTAATAAAAAGGCCACTTTTGATGCGGCCTTATGCTGATAGTTTTTTTCTCCCTTTTCTTCTTCTTCTTTTAATTATAGCCCTACCTGACCTTGTTTTCATTCTTTTTCTAAAACCATGTTCTTTACTTCTTTGTCTCTTTTTTGGTTGATAAGTTCTTTTCATTTTATTACACCTCCCCAATCTTACCTATCTGTAGTGATCAATTAGGATCCTATTACTTTCATTTTTTAAATGAAAATTTGTTAATCAATATACCTAATGAGAACAAGATAAGTTTGCTTTTTTTAAAAATAGAAGATCAATTAGATCTTTTTATCAGAAAAACATTAATTAAAACATAAATACTACTATAGATTATATTTATACTAATCTTATATGTCAAGAATTTTAAGCATCTTCATATCCAC
>JAAZMG010000011.1 GCA_012798935.1 Tissierellia bacterium
AAAGAAACCGTTGCATAATTGCAACTCTATTATAATATGAAAAAATATAGTTTTGGCTAATTCCTCCCTTTTAAAGAGTTGGCACGGTACTTGCTATATATAAGGGCAAGAAGCTAAAAAATAAATATAAAATTAAGGGAGGAATTATAAATGTCAAATAACTTTAAAGACAATGGTGGAGAGTATCAATTTGATACAGAATTATTAGAAAAGGCTTTTGAAGAAGCAAGAAAGATTTACAAATCAAGAGGATTCCAAACTAGAATGGGCTATGGTAAAGCTCCTGCAATAACAACAGTTGATATGGCAAAAGCTTGGATGTCAGATGGCCATCCATTCACATGTAACAATAATGAAGAAGTTTGTGCTAATGCACTTAAAGTATTAGAAGCTGCAAGAAAATCAGGAGTTCCTATATTCCATACAACTACTGGATACGTAGGAAAAGAACAATGGGATTTACCAAGATGGGACGAAAAAATTCCTATGCATACATTAGAAATTGATTCAGAATGGATGGAAATTGATCCTAAGTTAAAACCAAGACCAGAAGAGCCAGTTATCCATAAAAAATATGCAAGTAACTTCTTTGGTACACATTTAGCTCATATTTTAACTAAATTAGGAGTTGACACTGTAATAGTAATGGGTGCCACTTCTTGCGCATGTGTTAGACACACGGTAATGGATTCAACAGGATATGGATTTAAAACAATAGTTCCTGAAGGAACTGTAGGCGATAGGGTACCAGGAGTTATTGCATGGAACCTATTTGATATGGACGCTAAATTTGCAGACGTTGAACCACTAGAAAATGTAGTTAAATATCTAGAAGGTATTGATAGTAGCGTATATAATAAATAATTTTAAAATAGATATATATCTAACTTAAATTCAAGGGACACCAAACTTAAAAAGTTTAATAGGGTGTCCCTTAAATACAAAGTCTACTAATAACTGCAAAGTTAGAAAGGAGAAATAATATGAAAGATTATCTGGAAATTGCAAATGATCCAATATTATGGGTAATGGCAATACCAGCAGTTGTTATGGTTGGTATCCAAGCTTATTTGTTTTCAAGAAGAGCTTTTGAAGCTTCTAAAGTAACAACTTTATCAAAAGAACAATGTCGTAAAGCTTTCAAGGTTGGAGCAGTTTCTGCTATTGGTCCGTCACTTTCAGTATTTGTTGTTATGCTTGGAATGATGGCAGTTATTGGTGGACCAGTTACATGGTTGAGATTATCATTTATAGGGGCAGCACCAACAGAATTAACAGCATCTACCATTGGTGCTAAAGCTATGGGTGTAGAATTTGGTTCTCCTGAATATGATGTAACAGCTTTTGCTTCATCAGTATGGACTATGACATTAAATGGCTGTGGTTGGTTGATATTCTGTGGATTATTTACCCATAAATTAGATAGATTACAAGATAGAGTAGCAGGAGGAGATGCAGTACTAATGGAACAAATTTGTGGTGCTGCTATATTAGGAACAGCTTCCTATTTAGTAATGAGTAATTCACAAGCAGGTTTTGATAGATTTGTAGCAGCATTAGTAGCAGCAATTGTTATGGTTCTACTTGGAAAAGTATCAGAGAAGGCTCCTAAACTTAAAGAGTATAATTTAGGGATTTCTATGATAGCTGGTATGATTGTAGCTGTTTTAATATAATAGTTTAAGGAGGGACTAGAATGGATGATCAAAACTTAAATTCATATGAAGAAATATTTACCAAAAAAATAATTAAAACAGGTCGATGGACCTTATTAGGAGCAATTCCATTGTGTTTGTTACCTGCATTATATCTTTGGTTTAAATATGGAGCCATACCACCTGTAAAAACAATACTTACTGCCTGGTTTATGATCGCCTCTATATATGGAGTAGAATATTTTGCAACTCCAATTTCATATTTTCCTATTCTAGGAATGTCTGGAACATATATGTCATTTTTGTCCGGTAATATTGCAAATGTAAGGGTACCTTGTGCTGTAGTTGCTCAAGATGTTATAGGAGTTAAAGGGGGAACTAATGAAGGTGAATTAGTTGCCACACTAGGGATAGCAGGTTCAATAATAACAAATTTAATTGTAGTAACAATCGCTGCTTTAGCAGGAAATGTATTAATTCCATATTTTCCACCAGTAGTAATGAAGGCTTTTGATTATGTATTACCAGCAATTTTTGGAGCATTATTTTCTTTATTCGCAGTAAAATATCCTAAATATGGAATTTTCGGTATGGCAATTTCAGCATTTCTAGTTATAGTAATAGGAGTATTACCAACTTGGCTTGTTGTACCATTATGTTCATTTACTACAATTGGTTATGCAATATATTCATATAGACATAGAAAATTACAAGATGAACACTAAAAGATTATTTTAAAATATAAACTAGGGGATGCCAGATTTTGATAAAAGTCTGGCATCCCTTATTCTTAACTAATCAGCTAATTCACTTATATTTTCTGATAGTGGAATATCAAAAATTATTTTTTGAATAATACCAGTTAAAATAATAATCGTAGCTGGAATCAACAATGTATGAGAAAAACCTATCATCTTGCTTTTAAAAATATGTATTAAATTAAATGCCATAACTACTCCTATAGAAAAGCCCACCCAACGCAAAACCCAAAAAACTACCAAATTCCAGTTGCCTTTAGCCATATTTATACCAATATCTGTAGTTGGACCAGTTAAATGAGTAGTACGGTTTATATCAGTTAAGCTTGTAGCAGCATTTTGGCCACCCATGGCCATTGGAATAGTTATTAACGCAATGTTTATTCCTACTTTAAAAGTACTAAAAACAGTTATTATAAGAAGTATACCTGTGAAAAACAGTCCACCAATTAGTCCTACCCTTCTAGTAATCAATGTAGAAATACAAGCACCTATAATAAAAGATATTACAACCAATAATACAGCCTTAACCCCTTGCATTTCTCCATTAAATATATACTCACCTAATTTTGCAGCACGTCCTGTCATAAAAGAGGATCTTTCATCCAAAAAAAGATATATACCAACGGTATCAGTCCAACCTGCCATCATAACAAGAATAAAACCAACTAAATTGACTGGTGTTAAAATTTTAATATTTGATTTGTCCATCATTTTTCTAACCTCCATTATATTCGAAAAGTTGTTGGTATATGTATTATAACATATATTAGCCCTTCTCTACTTGACTGTTTTTATTTACATTCCTAATAAAACTAAGGTAAAATTTTTAAAAATTGATGACAATTTTTCATAAATGTAGTATATTATAATTATAATTTAATTCAAACCAAGCCAATATAGCTCAGTTGGCAGAGCAGCAGTTTCGTAAACTGCAGGTCAAGGGTTCGAACCCCTTTATTGGCTCCAATATTATTTTTTATAAAACTTAAATTATGAATTAAAAAGCTGTCTTAGAACAATAAAATTTTCTAGGACAGCTTTTTAATTTAAGGTAACCATTTATGGTGCAGTCAAAAGGAGGAAAAGGGAAGGATTTGTAGAATAGTATAACTATGAAGGTTGTTAAATTTGGGGTAAAATAGGGAGTTGATATTGTGCAAAATAGATATATTGGTGATTTGGGGGATTTTGGCAAATATGCATTACTGAAAGCATTATGCCTTGGAAATAATAAAGGTAGGACTCTCAATCTTGGTGTTATATGGTATCTTGTTCCAGATGAAAGCCATAATGAGGATGGAAAACATATTAGATATTTACAAGAAACACCTTCAAATATTCAAAGGTTTAGAAATTTAGACCCTTTACTCTATGATACATTAGGTAAAATTGTTAATAAAGGAGAAAGAAACATTAAAAGCATAAAAGAAAACCGTATATTACCTTCTAATACTATATTCTATGAAGAACCTTTAACCTTTAAAGGTATGCCAAATAATAGCCCTAGGGCAAGACAAGCCAGACAAGAGTATAGGGACAAGTGGGTCCATAATGCTATGGAAGCTACAAAGGGCTGTGATATAATTTTTGTAGATCCAGATAATGGGTTGGAAGTTAAATCTGTAAAAAGGCACCATAAGATTGGACCTAAGTATGTTTTTTATGAAGAATTATTACCCTACATAAAAAGAGGACAAAGTTTAATTATTTATCATCATCTATGCAGAAATGGCACAGCTGAAGAACAGATAAAGGAAAGGCTATATCAAATAAAAAAAGAACTAGATGTTGAAGATGTTTTTGGAATGCTTTATAAACGTGGTACATTGAGAATATTTTTTGTTGTACCATCAGATGGAAATTATGATTTATTATTTATGCGAAGTAAGTATTTGATACAAGAAACTCTATGGAAGGAGCATTTTGATTTATATACGGATAAGGGTAAACTGTTTAAATAATTGAAGTATATTATACAGAGAAAGATTATGAAAATCAAATTCAAAAAGTGTAGACTTTTTTGGTAGCACCGTAAATGCAGATAATTATAGGAATGTTAAGGCTGAACCCCTAGTTTCTTAGTTATAGAGAAACTAGGGGTTTTATGATTTAAAAATATTTTACAAAATGGGAAGCACCATACTATTAATGGTGCAGTCAAAAGAAGGAAAAAGAAAAGATTTGTAGAATAGTATAATATAACCAAAAATTCTGGAGGGATAAAATGAAAGATAAAAAAGCAATAACCTATGAAGAAGCCATTAAAGATATGACAGAGGAAGAATTGGAAAGATTTCATAAGGAAAGGTATGAGAAGTTTATAAAGCCTTTGATGGAGATGAATGAGAGGGA
>JAAZMG010000108.1 GCA_012798935.1 Tissierellia bacterium
GTGATTCATCTAATATCTCATTAATACCTTTAAGTCTTGCTTCAAGTATTGCCTTTTCTTCTTCAATAAAAGCTCTTTCAATGCTTTCATCTACTGGATATGGTTCATATGGGTATGGTCCATAATATCCATATCCTCTTCCGTATCCATATCTAAGTCCTAATCTAGGTCTATAGGAAAAATATCCTCTCCCACATGGTCCCATTCCTCTTCCAGTTAATGGCCCCATTCCTAATGGGCCAGTTCCATTTCTACCTGGCATTTTATTACCTCCTTTTTATTGTTATGGGTATATGTCAATTACACTTATATTATATATCATTATGGGTATATGTCAATATGTTTTTTTAAATTCTGAACCTATTTTAATCGACAATAATTATTCTTGTGTATATCGAAAATGTTATAATGCCTTCAACAAATTCATGAACTACTAAACCAATCCCAGTAAGAACTCCAACAACTATACTAATACTAAAAGTAATTGTATATATCACTCCATCCATAAGTGAATGAATAAAAATACATTCTATTACAGTAATACCCAAGGCTAACTCTCTTTGTTTCGTTTTATACTTGATAATCTTATTACTAAAATACATAAATATAAATCCTGCAAATTCTACAAATCCTGCATATGAATTTTTTTGTATCGCTTGAGGGAAAACCATTGTCAACGGCAAGGATATGAGTATTCCTGTTCACTGTTTTTATAAATAGCCCAATTTCCAGCACTGTTTACCAGCATTACACCTATTGTAAAAATTGAAATCCATACAAATATACTTAATTCTATCATCCGAAACCTCCTTGTTAGATTTTACAATACCAAGATAACAACTATCTTCACTAAAAATCTGCACTTGTATTAATTGTTAATTCACTGCCTGTTGACAGATAATCTATACTTTCACCCATTACTGATTTTAATCGCTTATAAGGTTCTATACCTGTACAATGACAAGTATAATACTTCGCTTTTGTACCCAGTAAATATTCACCAATTCTATCTATAGTATCAAAGTTCTCATTTCCACCAGAACGACTAGAAAGATGGAATCCACCTATCACATAATCAGGCATACTACCTTTTGAGTCATGAAAATGCTTAACTATATTTATAATTCCATTATGAGAACAGCCAGTTACTAATAAAATCTTCCCATTTTCTTCTATTACTAGATTTTGTTCATGAACAAAAGTATCGTCCATCATTTGCCCATTTTGCTCAATGAACAAACCACGATTTGATGTTGGACGAGGCTCCCTTTGACCAATATTAGAAAACACTTGAATTCCCTCACTTATAATAAACCTGTCCGATGTAAATATAATTTGTTTATTTTGTTTCAGCTCCTCATCAAGACCAATAAAATTCAATTTATCGTTTGAACGTAGAGCATAGTATTTCTCAAATGCAAAACGATGTAAAAACACTTTGGCTTTTGTGTTTTCTTGCAAAAATGTTTTTAGTCCACCACCATGGTCATAATGTCCATGTGAAACAATAAGATATTCGATTCCATCAATATTTACGCCCAGCTTTTTAGCGTTTGTGAAAAATAGACTACTTGCTCCTGTATCAAACAAAATTTTATGTTTATTAGTTTCTATGTAAAAGCTAAGTCCATGCTCACTGCCAAAATCTTTCGAAATTGATGTATTTTCCACTAACGTTTTGATTATCATGATCTCACCGTCTTTTCTAAAAAGTTCTATTGCCTTATTGTAAACCACCTTAACTACTGCCCCTGATATGCAGTCTATATCTATAATGATCTGCTGACTATTATAACTTTTACTGCATCGAAATCAAATGGTATTCTTTTAATAAAGGAAATTTGATATTTTAAATACTTGTTCTCATAAAGATTGTAGACTATATCTTATTTTAATTAATTAATCCTTATCTTTTTGTTTTTTATAATAGTCTTCAATAGCTTTTTTTAATGCTCCAGCACCTAAAACCGAACAATGCAATTTGTTTTCTGGCAGTCCATCAAGAGCATCCATAATGTCTTGATTAGTCAACTTTAGAGCTTCTTCTAGTGTTTTACCTTTTACTAATTCTGTCGTCATACTGCTTGTAGCAACTGCTGCAACACAACCAAATACCAAAAATCGTATATCGCTTATTTTATTATCTTTTACTTTGATATAAATGGTTAATGAATCTCCACAACCCGGATCACCAAAACTACCTTCGCCATCTGCATCCGGCATACTTCCAACATTTCTAGGTGACATAAAATGTTCTATTACTTTATTGGTATATTGTTCAAACATATATTTTATCCCCCTTCACCTTTCATTTCCTTTTCTGCTAACTCTTCCTATAATTAGTGTTGCCCCACTTTTCTACTTCTAATTCGAAAAATTCAGCATTTTCATTTTGTTCTTTTATACGTACTTTTTTAGGACGTATTACTTCACCTATAACATTAGGAACACTTAAACATCCTTCAAACCCTTGTTGTTCACCTTCTTGTTTTATTATTTTTGGATTTATAAGTTTAACAAGCCCATCTCCTATATCAACAACAATTATTCTTTTTAATATACCCACCTGAGGCGCAGCTAATCCTACACCATTTTCTTGGTACATTGTTTCAACCATATCATCTATAAGCTGTAATGTTTTTTTATCAATATTATCAACATATTTTGATTTTTTCCTTAAAATATCACTTTTTTATAATTAACAATATTTCTTAAAGCCATAAATTATCACACTCTTTAAATATTTATTTGTTTTTAATAGAAAAATATATAATTAATCAAAATTTCCCCATTATTTCCTACATCGCTCTCTTTTACACCATTTTTACAAATTATGTTTTCTGAACCTCTATACTATTACATCTCTTTTTAATAATTTAATAGCCACTAAAGATATAATATAAGCACAAACTGATACAATTATTATGGTTGCTCCTGAAGCAATATGAAGTTTATATGATAATAAAAGTCCTAATAGCGAAAATAATAATCCAAATATGATAGATAGCCCCATAATGTTTCTTAAATTATATGTTAATAATTTAGATATAGCTGGTGGTACTGTTAAAAGTGCAATTACAAGCATTATCCCTATTACTCTTATAAGTACTACTACACTAAAAGCTATAAATAAAAAAACCATATATTCAATTAACTTTATATTTATACCAATTATATCGGAAAATTCTTTATCAAATAAATAAGCCTTTATATAATTAAAAAATCCCATTACTATAAATACAACAATACAATCTAAAACGCCCATTATATATAAGTCCATTTTAGAAACTGTAAGTATATCCCCAAATAAATATGAAGATATATCTGGAGGATATCCAGAAGTAAGTGAAATAAATATAATCCCTAAGGCCATACCTAATGTCCAAAACATCCCTATAATGGTATCAGCACTTGCTTTTGACTTTTCCTTTATAGCAACTACTCCTAAAGAAGAAACAGTAGCAAAAACTAGTGCTCCTATTATTGGTTCTATGTTTAAAAAATAACCCATTCCTATACCACCAAATGCTGCGTGGGCCATACCTCCACTTAACATCACTAGTTTTTTTCAACAATTATAGTGCCAATTATGCCACAAATAATACTTGTAAGGACAGCACTAATTATAGCATGTTGCAAAAATGTATATTTTAAAATAACATCTATCATTTAAAGCTCCCCCTCATGACTTCTGAATACTCTATGTGGTATATCTCCATGAGCTATAGCATCTACTGGGCATCCATAAACCTTATCCATTGTATTCTTATTAAGTTCAGGCTCTCCATGATAAAATAACTTTTGATTCAAACAAGCTATTTTGTCAATATATGAAAAAACAAAACTTGTATCATGAGATACTATAAGTATAGTCATATCTTTATTTAATTCCTTTAATATTTCATAAATATTAACTTTAGATTGTTCGTCAAGGCATGCAGTTGGTTCATCTAAAAGTAATATTTTAGTTTCCATACAAAGTGCCCTTGCTATTAATACTCTTTGCAACTGTCCACCAGAAAGTTGCCCTATTTGTCTATCTTTGAAAGCATAAATATCTAACATATTCATAATATTCTTTGCATATTCAATGTCTTCTTTTGAGTATTTATAAAAAATTTTTATACTAGATTTTAACCTTCCCATAAGCACCACATCAAATACATCTATGGGAAATGCCTTTTCAAATTTTGTAAATTGAAGTACATATCCTATAAATTTGCTTTTATTTTTTTGTCTGTTTCCATATATTCTTATTTCACCTGTTGAGGGTTTAACTAATCCCAAAATTGCTTTTAATAAAGTTGTTTTACCTCCTCCATTAGGACCTATGATTGCAACAAACTCTTTATTTTCAATAGTTAAATTTATATCCTTTAAAACATTTACGTTATTATAATCAACATTTAAATCTTCTATTTCTATTGCATTCATATTAATTCACTTCCATTGCCTTTTTAAAAGTTTCTGCTATTTTTTTAAGATTATTTATATACTCTGAAGAAAGTGGCTCTATCATTTCAGCTTTTCCATCAATTTCCGAAGCAAGGATTCTTGTTTGTTTACTATCTATTTCAGCTTGATAAAATACAACTTTTATTCCCTCTTTCTTAGCCAAATCAATTGTTTTTTGAAAGTCTTCTATAGTAGCTTCTTTGCCTTCATTTTCTAGAGCTATCATTTGAAGTCCATAGTCCTCTGCAAAATAACCAAAAGCAGGATGATAACATATAAATGCCTTTTTATCCAAAGAAAATAATGAGTTTTTAATTTCAGCATCAACTTCATCTAGTTCACTAATATATTTTTCTGCATTCCTTTGATAAAATTTTTCATTGGAGGGATCTATTGTTGAAAGTTCTTCAGCTATTGTCCGAATCATTACTTTTACTCTTTTAGGAGAAAGCCATATATGGTGATCTCTATCCCCAGATTCAAATTTTCTTTCACTATAAACCTTTGAAACTTCATCTGCCATATCTATTATATTTACATCCTTGTTAAATTCCCATATCTTAGGGAGTATACTTGCCTTTTCAGTAGGTACTCCTATAGTAAAATATATATTGGCCTCACTAAATTTTTCCATAATATCTGGAGTAGGTGCAAAGTTTCCTGGATTTTTCCCTGGTGGGATCATAGTTATAATATCAACTTTATCTTCAGCAACTGCTTTTACAAATGTTTCCTGTGGCACTATAGAAACAGCAATATTGATTCTTCTTTGTAAATTTGCATTATTATTTCTTTTATCAATACTACATCCAAAAATAAAAACAAAAAGTAATAATATTATTTTATTATTTTTGCTCATTTCAATCCCTTCTTTACATTTTTAAATATTTATACTCTTAAAAAGACCAAAACCAGCTTTCTAAGTCTTGACATACATTTATCCTACCTATAATATCAATATCATTACTTCTACTGTTTTTATTAGTATATATGTATGAACCAGATTACAATATTTCCTCCTTTTTATAAATAAATTTACTGGGCAAATAGGATAACCCTATTTGCCCGGTATTCTATTTGTTTTAATCTATTGGAGAAAATTTATTTGGATATAGTCCATGATAGTCTAATCCTCTACCATATCTTAATCCTCTACCATATCCTACTCTTGGTCGTCTATTAGCAAAATATCCTCTGCCACATGGTCCCAATCCTCTTCCAGTTAATGGACCCATTCCTAATGGGCCAGTTCCATTTCTACCTGCCATTTTATTACCTCCTTTTTGTTTTGGGTTTATGTTCTTTATATCTATATTATATATCATTATTGGCATATGTCAATAACATTTTTTGTAATTTTAAGTATGCTTGAATTGACAACAAGAAAATGTA
>JAAZMG010000109.1 GCA_012798935.1 Tissierellia bacterium
CAATAGTTTCACCTCCTCAGATCTTAACAAAAGATATTTTATCATGATAATGTATAAAATGCAAGGATAATCAAAGTTATTATACATAAAAATAAGATATTGAAGGACAATAATCTTAATAGTTTAAGAGGAGGTAAAAATGATAGAGATAAGGACAGATTTAGCAATAGAAAATAGGGAATTATACCAAGAGAAGAATAAAGAAGAAGTACCAGGAGTAGAAGTGGAAAAGGAGGAAGAAGAGAATTATGTTGTTACTAGGGTAAAAATATTAGATGAATTAGGATCTAGGAATTTAGGAAAACCTAAAGGGGTTTATATAACTATTGAAGTTCCAAAATTAAAGAATACAGATCAAGATTTAAAAGATGAAATATCTAAACTTTTAGCAAAAGAAATAAAAGGAATAGGTAAAAACAATGAGAATACTAAGACTTTAATAATAGGGCTTGGTAATTGGAATGTAACTCCTGATGCCTTAGGACCTAAAGTGGTAGATAGAGTTTTGGTAACAAGACAATTCTTTGTAGCCTATAAAAAAGATAAAGATGAAACTGTAGCAAATGTTTCTGCACTATCTCCTGGAGTAATGGGGCTTACTGGAATAGAAACTGGAGAGATTATAAAGGGAATAGTGGAAAAGACTAATCCGGATTTAGTAATTGCAATAGATGCTTTAGCCTCTCGAAGGATGGAAAGGGTAAGTACTACTATCCAGATATCGGATACAGGTATTAATCCTGGAAGTGGTATAGGAAACAAGAGAATAGGTTTAAATGAAGAATATTTAGGAGTGCCTGTATTAGCTATAGGAGTACCTACAGTTGTAGATGCAGCTACTATGATAAATGATACTATGGATTTAATTATAGGCTCTATGAAAAATGTAGCAGCAGTAGGAACAGAATTTTACTCTACCCTTGAACAGGTATCTAGTGAAGAAAAATATGACCTTATAAAAGAAGTACTAGAGCCTTTTATGCCTAATGTGGTAGTAACTCCTAAAGAAATTGATTTAATTATAGATGATTTGTCAATAATAATTGCTAATGGGTTAAATATGGCTCTTCATCATGGCATTGATTTAGAAGATGTAAATAGGTATATAAGATAATTTAAAAAAGCACTCCCTAAAACAAGTATCATATATAGCTTTTAAAATGAATATAATCTATGTATTGAATACATAATTTTAGGGAGTGTTTTTATGAGAAGAAAAAGTAGTAGAAATACCTATGTGATTTTTGCTTTAATATGCCTTATAGTATTCAATATAGGTACCATATTAATTAAAACAGTGGAAAACAAAGCAAAGATAAATTTAAGCAATGAGGCAAAGGAAGTATTTAGTTATGAAAAACCTGAGACAAGATATGGTGAAGTATTTGTTGCTCTTTTTAGCAGAACAAGCTCAATTATAAATTTACACAAAACTAGGCAACCCTTCAATAATAATCTAGGAAGCTATTTAAATAAGAATTTAGACATAAAAGGTAAATTTAGTAATTTTTTTATGGCACAATTTCCTTCTTTATTATCCTTTAATAAAAATATAAAACCAGTAAAAACAGAAGATATAGATGGTTTAAATGAAAATGATATGGAAGGTAATCCGGAAGTGGTAAAGGACTTTATAATAATTGATAGATTAGAGGAATATGAGGATTTAATAATTATAAAAGATTCTGATGAGAATATTTCCCTTGAAAATATACCTGAGCCTTTAAATATAAAACCATTAAAAATAAACAAAGAAAAACCTTATATACTTTTATATCATACCCATGGGACTGAAAGCTATTCTTCACAAAATAATAATAAACATCATACCACTGATAGAAGATATAATGTTACTACTATAGGAGAGATTATGTATAAAGCATTAGAAGCAAAGGGTCATAAAATAGAGCATGTTACTAAGTATCATGATATACCATCTTATAATAAATCCTACTCCGAATCATTAAAAACTGTAAATCAAAAATTAGAAGACAATAATAATTTTAAGATTTTATTGGATGTTCATAGAGATGGGTTTGATGTTAATGATCCTCGTATAAAAAAGAACCTAAAAAAAATCTTAGCAAAAACAAAAACAAAAATAAATGGAAAAGATGTAGCTACTTTTTGTTTTGTAGTAGGACCTGATTCACCAAACAAAGAAGCTGTTTTAAGTTTTGCTAAATATATCAAGGCTGTAACAGATGTTCTTTATCCAGAATTATGTACAGGAATTATGATAAAGCCAGTGGGTAAGTTTAATCAGTTTCTTTCAGACTACTCAGCTTTAATAGAAGTAGGTAGCAATTTAAATACTATGGATGAAGCTATGGAAACAGCTAAAATATTGGGAGAGATTTTAAGTGTAGTAATTGACAACATACAGGAATAAAACTTTTTTTTAATTTTAAAAGATGGTATAATGAAAATGTACTTCTTAGAAGAGGAGGATTTAATATGGAAGAGGACAACAACAAAGATGTAAAGAAAGAAGCTATGGAATGGGTAAAAAGCATATTACTAGCAGTAGCAATAGCAATATTAATAAAAACTTTTATATTTAATACAACTTATGTATTGGGAAACTCTATGTATCCGACTTTACACGAAAGAGATAGACTTTTTGCAAATAAAATACCCTTATATTTTTCTGGACCAGATAGAGGGGAGATCATTGTTTTAAAGGCACCAGATGCTACCAATAAGGATTATATAAAACGAGTAATTGGTATTGAAGGAGATACAGTGGCTATAATTGATGGTAAAGTCTATTTAAATGGTAATGTACTGGAAGAAAATTATATAGATGAAGGAGCATATACCCATATATATGGGGACAATTACTGGGAAGTGCCGAAAGGACATGTATTTGTATTAGGTGATAACAGGGAAGAAGGGGCAAGCAAAGATAGTAGATATTTTGGTTGTATACCTATTGACACAGTTAAAGGGATAACTAGTTTTAGGTATTTTCCTTTTAACAAAAATTTTGGAAAGATAGAATAGTATAAAATTTACTCTAATTGGACATACTAATTAGGGTGGTATTTTTGGAAACTAGAATAGAAAAAAGAAAAAGACACAAAAAGGAAAAACGAAAAAATTTTTATAAATTTATAGTTTTAATATTAACTTTATTTATATTCTACTATGGTATAAAAGTGGTAAATGAAAGTATTGTTTATTTAGATTATTTAAAGAACCCAAATATATTCAAACTTGATATTAGAGAGAAAAAAATAGATTTATTTGGTAGAAGCTATTTAATTGATTTGAAAATTTTAAAGAAGGATGAATAAAAGACCAGGAGAAACTGGTCTTTTGTTTTACATCTAAAGGTATTTCTGTTATAATTGTAATTTAGAGTAATCGAAACTTCTTAAGGAGGAAAAACATGCAGAAAATTGAGCAAACCAACGTAAGAAACTTTTCTATTATTGCCCACATTGACCATGGAAAATCTACACTTGCAGATAGACTGATTGAAAAAACAGGATTATTAACAGATAGGGAGATGCAATCTCAGGTTCTAGATAGTATGGATTTAGAACGAGAGAGAGGTATAACTATAAAATTAAAAAGCATAAGGCTTAAATACAAAGCTAAAGATGGCGAAGAATATATCTTAAACTTGATAGATACGCCTGGACATGTAGATTTTAACTATGAGGTTTCTAGATCTTTGGCTGCCTGTGAAGGAGCTTTATTGATTGTAGATGCCACTCAAGGGATAGAAGCTCAAACCCTTGCAAATGTATATTTGGCATTAGAACAAGATTTAGAAATTGTACCGGTAATCAATAAAATTGATTTGCCCAGTGCAAGACCATACGAAGTAAAGAAAGAAATTGAAGATGTTATTGGTATTGAATCTCAGGATGCCCCATTAATATCGGCTAAAGAGGGTCTAAATATAGAAGAAGTATTAGAGAAAATAGTTGAAAAAGTCCCTGCCCCTCAAGGGGATACAAATGCACCATTGAAAGCCCTAATATTTGACTCTTATTATGATACTTATAAAGGAGTAGTATGCCATATTAGGGTATTTGAAGGAATACTGAAACCAGGTATGGAAATTAGAATGATGTCTTCAAATAAAAATTATGAAGTAACAGAGGTAGGTATAACTACTTCTAAACAAGAATCGGTAGATAGATTAGAAGCTGGAGATGTAGGATATGTAGTAGCTAGTATTAAAAATGTAAAAGATGCAAGAGTCGGAGATACTATAACAGATCACTATAATCCAACATCTACCCCATTACCAGGATATAAGAAAGTAGTACCAATGGTATATTCAGGTGTTTATCCTGCAGAAGGTGAGGATTTTAACTCTGTTAGAGATGCCCTTGAGAAACTTCAAGTAAATGATGCTAGTTTAATATTTGAACCAGAAACTTCAGTTGCATTAGGATTTGGTTTTAGATGTGGTTTTTTAGGATTGCTTCATATGGAAATAATCCAAGAGAGATTAGAGAGGGAATTTGATTTAAGTATAGTTACAACAGCTCCTAGTGTTATATATAATGTTAAAACAAAATCAGGAGAACTATTATCCATACAGAACCCAACTAACTTACCTGACCAAACGGAAATAGAATATATGGAAGAACCAATAGTATCTGCATCGGTTATGACTCCATCAGATTATGTTGGAGCAGTAATGGAACTTTGTCAAAATAGGCGTGGGGAATTTAAAAACATGGAGTATTTAGAGGAAAATAGAGTAGTATTACATTATGACCTACCATTAAATGAGGTTATATATGATTTTTTTGATGCACTAAAGTCTAGGACAAGAGGTTTCGCTTCCTTAGACTATGAACTTAAAGGTTATAAAGAAGCTAAATTAGTTAAATTAGATATATTAATCAATGGAGAACTGGTAGATGCCTTTTCCATAATAGTCCATGAGGAAAAAGCTTATGAAAGAGGAAGAAGTATTGTAGAACGATTAAAAGATGAAATACCAAGGCACCAATTTGCAGTACCAATACAGGCGGCTATTGGGTCTAAGATAATTGCCCGAGAAACTGTAAGGGCTCTTAGAAAAGATGTATTAGCAAAATGTTATGGCGGAGACATTTCAAGGAAGAAAAAACTTCTTGAAAAACAAAAAGAAGGTAAGAAACGGATGAGACAAATAGGTGCAGTAGAAGTACCCCAAGAGGCTTTCTTAGCTGTATTGAAATATGACGAAAAATAGTAATGCACACCTAGGTGTGCATTTAGTTTGTTTCATTTGACCAATAGGGAGGTGCTAAGATGGAGAAAATAGGGATTTATATACATATTCCCTTTTGTAGTAGTAAATGTTACTACTGTGATTTTATATCCTTTCCTAGATTAGATAGTAGAATAGATGAATATATAAATTACCTAATAAAAGAAATGGATTTATATAAAGAATGGTTGGAAGAATATACAGTAAAGACTATATTTATAGGAGGAGGTACTCCATCTTATTTAGAAGGCAGGTATATATATAAATTATTAAATAATATCTATGAAAACTTTAATGTAGATAAAATAGAAGAGGTAACCATAGAAACTAATCCTGGAACACTTAATAAAGAAAAATTAAGAATATATAAAAAAGCGGGAGTCAATAGGATAAGCATAGGCGTTCAATCTTTGAATGATAGACTTTTGAAGGAAATCGGTAGGGGTCATACTTCCATAGATTTTTATAAGAATTATGAATTAATAAGAAGTATGGGATTTAAAAATGTAAATGTAGATCTAATGTTTGGATTACCTAATCAAACATTAGAAGATTGCCAAAAAACATTAGAGGAAATAACTAGGCTAGAGGTAGAACATATTTCATACTATAGTTTAATATTAGAAGAAAGGACATTAATGAATAGATGGTACAATGAGAGAAAAATAAAAATCCCTGATGAAGATGTAGAAAGGGAAATGTACCATAGAGGGATAGAGTTTTTACAGAATAAAGGGTATAATCATTATGAAATATCTAATTTTGCAAAGGATGGATTAGAGTGTAAACATAATTTAATTTATTGGCAAATAAAGCCTTATATAGGATTTGGAATAGCAGCTCATTCTAATTTAAATCAAAATAGATTTTGGAACTATACTAAATTTAATAATTATTACAATAGTATAGACGAAAGAAAACCTCCTATAGAAGGTAAAGAAAAAATAGATAAAAAAATGGAAATTGCAGAATATTTAATAATGGGACTTAGATTGGTGAAAGGAATAAATAAACAAGAGTTTATTAATAGATTTAACATAAAAGTAGAGGATATATATGGAGATGTATTAAAAAAACATGAAAGACAAGGTTTATTGTATATAGATGATAGATGGATAAGATTTACACCTAGGGGCTTAGATTTATCCAATATTGTATATGTAGATTTATTGCCAGATTAATTATATTTTTAAAAAGGTATTGACAAAAGACTTTGATTTATGATAGTTTAAAATTAGCACTCGGGGCTAGCGAGTGCTAACAAGCATCCAAAACATAAAAACTGAGGTGATAAACATGATGGATGATAGAAAGATAAAGGTTCTTCATGCTATAATTAATAGTTATATACTTAGTGCTGAACCTATTGGTTCTAGAACAATATCTAAGCAATATGATTTAGGTGTAAGTTCTGCTACAATAAGAAATGAGATGTCAGATTTGGAGGATTTAGGCTATCTTAACAAACCTCATACATCTGCAGGTAGAGTACCCTCAGATAAAGCCTATAGATTATATGTAAATCAAATATTACAAGCAGAGAAATTAAAAATGGATATGAAGAAAAAAGATGAGATAAAAAAAGTGCTGACTAAAGAATCTAAAGAAATGGATCAACTAATTCAAAATTCTGCAAAAATATTATCAGCTATTACTAGCTATACTGCTCTAGCTATATCACCTCAAATGAAACAGGCAAAACTAAAGCATATACAGTTAATATCTATAGATGAAGTAGAAATTTTAGTAGTTTTAGTTAGTGATTCAGGTATTGTTAAGAACACCATATTTCGGGTAGAGCAAAAAATACCAGAAGATCAATTAATAATTATATCCAACTTTCTTAATAATAAGTTAAAAGGTCTTACTATACAAGAAATAGGAAAAGCAATGGATAATGGGATATTTAAAGAAATGTATGATTTCAAGGAAATAATAGACAATATTATCCCTATAATTAATAAATCATTAGATGAAGCTGACAATGTTGAGGTATATGCTGATGGTGTTACTAAAATTTTTAATTTTCCTGAATATAAGGACTTAGATAGAGCAAAATCCTTTATATCCTTTATAGAGGATAAGGAGCTTTTAATAGAATTATTGCTAAGCGATAATTTGGATAATGGTCTAGAGATTACTATAGGAAATGAAAACATATATGAACCAATAAAGGATTGTAGTTTAATAACTACAACATATAGATTGGCAGATATGACTATTGGGAAAATAGGTGTTATAGGACCAACTAGAATGGATTATTTTAAGGTAATAAATGCTTTAAAATTATTTTCTGTTAACTTAACAGAAATATTAGATATGTTAATGGGGAAATCTTAAGTGTAATCAAGGTTTACACTATATTTAAAATTAGACTAGCAAGAGGTGATTAAGTGGAAAAGAAGGAAGAGATAGCAAAAGAAGAATTAGAAGAGGAAATAATGGATAAGCCTGAAGAATGTCAGGCAGATGAAGAAGAACTAATAAAAGAAGAACAATTGGAAGACCAACTAAAGAAAAAGAATGAAGAAATAGAAGATTTAACCAATAGACTTTTAAGATTACAAGCAGATTTTATGAATTATAAAAATAGGGTTGAAAAAGATAAGGAAACCATATTTTCTTATGCAACAGAAGATTTAATAAATCAATTATTACCTATACTGGACAATTTTGAAAGGGCTCTAGATAGTATAGAAAAAGAAGATGGCTTCTATGAAGGTGTTAAAATGATCTATGAACAAATTATAAAAGTACTTACCGATAATGGGCTTAAAGAGATTGAATGTATAGGTAAATGTTTTGACCCTAATTTGCATCATGCAGTTTTTATGGAAGAGTCTAAAGATTCAGAAGAAGGAATTATATTAGAAGTTCTTCAAAAAGGATATATGCTAAAGGATAAAGTTATAAGACCAAGTATGGTCAAGGTAGCAAAATAATATAATATTTTAAGGAGGAATTCAAATGGGAAAAATAATTGGTATTGATTTAGGGACTACAAATTCATGCGTAGCTGTTATTGAAGGTGGAGAACCTATTATTATTCCTAATGCAGAAGGGAATAGAACTACTCCATCAGTAGTAGCATTTACTAAAGATGGAGAAAGATTAGTTGGAGAAACTGCAAAAAGACAAGCTATCACTAATCCAGATAAGACAATAATGTCCATTAAAAGGGAGATGGGCAAAGATTATAAAAAGAATATAGATGGAAAAGATTATGCTCCACAGGATATATCTGCTATGATTTTACAAAAGATCAAAACCGATGCGGAGAATTATTTAGGTGAAACTATAACCGATGCAGTAATTACAGTGCCGGCATATTTTACCGATAGTCAAAGACAAGCAACTAAGGATGCAGGGAAGATAGCTGGACTAAATGTGCAAAGGATAATAAACGAACCTACGGCAGCAGCGCTAGCTTATGGTATGGATAAAGATGAAGGGCAAAACAAGATTATGGTATTTGATTTAGGCGGTGGAACCTTTGACGTTTCAATCCTAGAGTTGGGAGATGGAGTATTTGAGGTATTAGCTACTAGAGGAAATAACCGTCTAGGTGGGGATGATTTCGATCAGGCTTTAATTGACTATATAGCAGAACAATTTAAAAAAGAAAATGGAATAGATTTGAGACAGGATAATATGTCACTGCAAAGATTAAAAGAAGCAGCAGAAAAGGCTAAAAAGGAATTATCATCTACTATGTCAACAAATATAAATTTACCATTTATAACTGCTTCAGCTGCAGGCCCATTACATTTAAATATGGATATTACTAGGGCTAAATTTCAAGAGTTAACTTCTTATTTAGTAGATAAAACTTTGGAGCCAGTTAGAGCAGCTATAAAGGATGCAGGACTTCAACCGAATGATATAGAAAAGGTAATACTTGTTGGAGGTTCAACAAGAATACCAGCGGTACAAGAAGCAGTTAAAAGGGTAGTAGGAAAAGAACCGCAAAAGGATATAAATCCAGATGAGTGTGTAGCTATAGGTGCAGCTATACAAGGTGGAGTATTAAGTGGAGAAGTAAAAGATTTACTATTATTGGATGTAACCCCATTATCTTTAGGGATAGAAACTTTAGGCGGAGTAAGTACTAAATTGATTGAAAGAAATACAACTATACCTACGAGGAAGAGTCAAATATTTACTACAGCTGCAAATAGTCAAACTTCTGTAGATATTCATGTACTCCAAGGAGAAAGAGAAATGGCCAGTGATAATATTACATTAGGTAGATTTCAACTTACTGGTATACCACCAGCACCAAGGGGAGTACCTCAAATAGAGGTAACCTTTGATATAGATGCCAATGGTATAGTTAATGTCTCTGCCAAAGATTTAGGAACAGGAAAGGAACAAAAAATTACTATTACCGCATCAACCAATCTTTCAGATGAAGAGATAGAGAAAAAGATAAAAGAAGCAGAAAAATTTGCTGAAGAGGATAAGAAGAAAAAAGAAGCTATTGAAATAAGAAACAATGCGGATTCAATGGTATATCAAACAGAAAATACTTTAAAAGAACTAGAAGGAAAGATTTCTGAAGATGAAAAGTCAAAGGTTCAAGATAAATTAGATCAGTTAAAGAAAGCATTAGAGGGAGATAATATAGAAGAGATTAAAACAAAGACAGAAGAGTTGACTCAAGAATTCTATAGTATATCTCAAAAAATGTATGAACAGTCCCAAGGCCAAGATGCTGAGCCAGGTGAAGGAAACAAGGACGATGATGATGTAGTAGATGCAGATTATGAAGTAATGGACGATGATGAATAAATTACTGCAAGGTCAAAGCTAAATCCCTTGGATTTAGCTTTGATTTTTGAAGATTTATAAAAAGGTATATATCGATTGAAGGCAGGTGTATGGATTGAAAGATTATTATGAGATACTAAATATATCAAAAAATGCCAGTGAAGATGAAATAAAAGCTTCCTTTAGAACTTTGGCAAAAAAATATCATCCTGATTTAAATCCAAATGATAAAGAAGCTGAACAAAGATTTAAGGAGATAAATGAAGCTTATGAGGTATTAGGTGATGCAGATAAAAGAAAAAAGTATGATACCTTTGGCCATGCAGGAGTAAATGGGCAAGGAGGGTATAATCAAGATTTTGGCGGGTTTGGTGATATATTTGATGATATATTTGATATATTTGGTGGTGGATTTGGCAGTGGCTATGGTCAAACTTCTTCAAGAAGAAGAGGACCCTCTAAAGGTGCAGATTTAAGATATAATTTAAATCTAGATTTTAAGGAGGCAGTTTTTGGTATAGAAAAGGAAATACAGATTAGAAAATCAGAGAACTGTGGGAACTGCGATGGAACAGGGGTAAAACCAGGGAGTAGCAAAGAAACTTGCGGTAAATGTAATGGGTCGGGAGAAGTTAGATATGCTCAACAAAGTCCTTTTGGTCAATTCGTTAGAGTAGCTACCTGTGATGAATGTAATGGTACAGGAGAAATTATTAAAGAAAAGTGTGCCAATTGTTCAGGTACAGGGAAGGAAATTAAAAACAGAAAAATAAAAGTAAAAATTCCTGCTGGCGTTGATACTGGTTCTATTATATCAATACAGGGTGAAGGAGAAGCAGGTGAAAGAGGGGGACCATCAGGAGATCTGTTTATCTATATAACTGTAAGAGAACATGATGTATTTAAAAGAAAAGGAAATGATATATATTTCACAGTTCCTATATCCTTTGTAGAAGCATCCCTTGGGGCAGAAATTGAAATACCTACACTGGATGGAACCATTAAATATAGCATTCCAGAAGGTACTCAGACAGGAACTCAGTTTAGACTTAAAAACAAAGGGGTACCAAATGTAAGAGGCATAGGGAAAGGTGATATATACTTTAAAGTGAAGGTTCAAGTGCCTAAAAAACTAACGGAAAGACAAAAAGAAATATTAAAGCAATTTGCTAAAGAAGGTGGGGAAAGCCATAAGGACGTCAAAAAAGGATTTTTGGGGAAAATGAAAGATGCTTTTGGAAATTAATTCATCATTAAATATACAGTGATTATTTTTGGAGAATATGGTATTTATGCTGATTATGGGATATAATATCTTCAGATTTCAAAAAGGATGTGAAGGCTATGAAATGGACTGAAGTTCAAATTAAAACTACAACGGAAGCAGAGGAAATGGTCATAAATGTAATGTATGATTTAGGAGTTACAGGGCTAGCTATAGAAGATCCAAAGGATATAATAGCATTTCAACAATCAGAAGAGGATTGGGATTTTATAGACCCTAGCCTTATAAAACAGGATTATGAAGAGGTTATAATAAAAGGCTATCTTCCAGAAAGTGAAGATCTAATAGATAGAATAGAGCTTATAAGGTATAGTATTGAGAAAAATCCCCCTGGCAATTTAAACAAAAGTTTAGGTCAGGTTACCATAGCAGAAGTATATGAAAAAGACTGGGCAGAGGCATGGAAAAAGTATTATAAACCCATTAAGATAGGAGAAAAAATTGTTATAAAACCCACATGGGAAGATTATGAAAAAAGAAATGGGGAGATTATTATTGAAATGGATCCAGGAATGGCCTTTGGTACAGGAACCCATGAAA
>JAAZMG010000110.1 GCA_012798935.1 Tissierellia bacterium
CGCACTTACCTTTTCAGGTTTCGCTGTGGTTTAGATAGCTTTACGAGTTTCCAGCAATTCAAAGGATTTTGGATAGCTATGCTATCACTCCATGCTCTTTACGAACATGGGAGGCTGTCAACATTTTTCTAATCTATAAAGTTTTTATAGTATTATATAAACTTTTATAGATTAGAAGTAATTGTTAGTTACCTCCAAATATATATTTCCCCAGGGCTAGGGTTAAACAATAAAATAAGCCCCGAAATAAAGCTTCGGGGCGTGATTGACAAACTTAATAAATTAAGCATGATCTTCTTCCATCCAGACTTTAACTGTCGGCCTTGGGTTTTCACCAAGTCAACCAAATCAATTGGCTCGCGGGCTGTAACCGCCGGTGAGGATTTGCACCTCGCCCTGAAGATATTTATTTACTTACTAATAGTATAATTCTAATACCTATTATTGTCAACTATATTAAATTTTCTTTATTTAAATCTATATATTTAGGAAGACCTTCCTCTATAGGTAAAGTAGGCTCTCCTATAATTAAAGGAGCCATATATTCAATTGCCTCATCTGTTATATTATTCCCTTCCAGTGCAATCCATTCTTTTGGAAAATACTTTATATTATTAGCTACTTTAGAGGCTTCTACCCTATAGGTTTCAATTTCATAAGGATTGTTTCCTAATCTTTTCATCCCTACCATAAATCCTGTATGCCCTTGAGCAGAATATTTCATAGCTTGTTTACCTACTAGATAGGCTTCCTCTATATCTGTCATAGATGCTAAATGCATAGCAGATCGTTGGGCTACACTAAGCTCCAAAACTCTAGTTTTTGGAGCTATTTTATTATCTTTAATTACCTTTTCTATATATTTACCAACTCCACCTAATTGAGCATGAGAGAAACCATCATGTGTTTTAGAATCACTATCTCTAATAAATAAGGTTTCACCAGATTCATCCTTTACTCCTTCTGAAACTACAATATAAGCTCTATTTTTCTTTTGAAATACATCACTTACTTCACTTAAAAACTTCTCTTCTATAAATTCCTTCTCTGGTAAATATATAAAATCTACTACAGATTCCCCATTTAATTTAGCCAATGCAGCACTAGCAGCTAACCAACCTGTATCTCTTCCCATAGTTTCTAATATAAATACCCCATTATTTGGATATATTCTTGAATCTAAATAGGTTTCTAATGTAGTTGTAGCAATATATTTTGCAGCACTTCCATAACCTGGGGTATGGTCAGTGTGGAGTAGATCATTATCAATAGTTTTTGGAATTCCAATTATTTGCTTATCAATCCCTTTTAAGCTAGCATATTCACTTAACTTACTTACCGTATCCATGGAATCATTTCCACCTATATAGAAAAAGGTCTGAACATCTAGCATATCCAATATTTGAAAAAATTTTAAATATTCCTCTTCATTTTTGTTAAAATCATCCATCTTATATCTACAAGACCCTAATCCTGCTGCAGGTGTATATTTTAATAGTTCTAAATCCTTATCTGTTAACTTTGATAAATTTATAATCCTTTCCTGCAAAATTCCCTCAATTCCATTAATACCACCATAAACATTATCATAATATTTTATTTTATTATTTTCCCCTACAACTCCAGCAACACTAGAATTTATTACAGATGTGGGACCACCAGATTGAGCAACCATACAGTTCTTCATATTATCACCCTTTGACTTAATTTTTTGTGTTTTAAATGCTTCTAATATTCTACATTATATGTTATTATAGCCTTTATTTATGGTTTCTGCAATATTGTATTTATACTCTACAATAGGAAAATAAATAGTAAATTGAGTACCTTTCCCTAATTTACTATTAACATGTATTTGCCCATTATGATTATTTACCATTCTTTTTACAATATTTAAACCTAAACCAGTGCCGTTAGATCCTTTAGTTGTAAAATAAGGGTCAAATATTTTATTTATAATTTCCTCTTTTATTCCTACTCCTGTATCTGCAATCTCTAAAACCACTTGATCTTTTATATCATAAGTCCTTATAGTCAATATTCCACCATTCTCCATAGCATCTACTCCATTTAAAATAATATTTAATATAGCCTGTCTTATTTCATATTCATTGGCATAAATATATCCCTTGGAATTTAAGCCTACATCCATTTTTAATCGCTTCTTGTCTATACTATAAGTAGCTTTGAATTTATGTCTGGTCATCTCTATACAGTTGTTTACTATATGATCTAGATTATAATAATCCTTTTTGTTATCATAACTTCCCCTTATATGGTCCTTTATCTTGTCGATTACATTTCTACCATCTAATGCAGTCTTATTGATTATTTTTAAATAATCCATCACCTCTGAAGATTGTTCTGTAGCTAAAGATAGCTGAGCATATCCTGAAATAGTGGTTAATAAATTATTTACGTCGTGGACTGTTTCTTCCATTAGGTCCCCTAGGGATCTTAAATGTTCCACCCTTTTCATTTCTTTTTTATATTTTTCATCTACTGCGTAATACTTTGACAATAAAATCAATGACCGGAATATTAACTGGAAGGGGGTGTAGATTTCAAAATCATTTACCCCATCTAATAATAATACTTCATGGTTCCTAAGCAAAATGTGAATATGTTCTTCTTTAAGGTCTTTCATTATATATCTAAATATAAACCTAGTTTTTCTTTCTTTAGACATAGTTTTTAAATTATTGTAAATAGATTTAAGCTCATCCTCTTCTACAGAGCGCCAAAAATAATCTACGGTTATATAAACTTGATTAAGATTAGAACCTTTTCTATTTAACTGGTCTAATCCTTTTTCTATTGCTTTTAAAATTCCTTTAATATCAATACTATCTTCCTTTAAATAATCATCTCTACATATAGATATAATCCTACCTTCATTATGTATGTGATTTAAGTCTATTCTCCAAGTCTTCCCTAAATAGTCTAAACTTTGACTCTCCTCCTTTTTTGAATTAATACATATCATTCTTCCACCACTATTAAAATAATCTGATAGATATTTACCGTAAGATTTAAATTCCTCTTCAAAGCTGTCAGAACTTATAATCCCAACAAAAGCATGTTTGTTAATTACTCTTTTATAAGTACTATCCAATACACACTCCCCCCATATTTAAACCTCTTTCATACTAAGAGAAATCCTTCCTCTTTCAATATCTATATCTAGTATTTTTACTTTGATAATATCCCCTACTTTAACTATTTCCTTGGGATGCTTTACATACCTTTCAGATAGATGAGATATATGGACTAACCCATCTTGTTTAACACCTATATCTACAAATGCTCCAAAATCCACTACATTTCGTACAGTCCCTGTTAGAACCATATCCTGTTTTAAATCCTCTATATTTAATACATCGGTTCTAAAAATTGGTTTTGGCATTTCATCTCTTGGGTCTCTTCCTGGTTTTTTTAACTCCGTAACTATATCCTTTAAAGTCAAATTTCCTACATCTAGTTCCTTTGAAAGTTTAAGTGTACTTTCCTCATCTAAATCCATGTTAAGTAATTTCTCTGCTATAGTATAAGACTCTGGATGGACTCCTGTATTATCTAAAGGGTTATCCCCTTGTGGAATCCTTAAAAACCCAGCACATTGGGTAAAAGTCTTTGGTCCTAGACCTTTTATATTTAATAATTCCCTCCTATTTCTAAACCTTCCTTTTTCTTCCCTATATTTAACTAAATTTGAAGCCACCCTTGAAGAAATGCCAGCTACATATTTTAATAGAGATGGACTAGCTGTATTTAAATCTACTCCTACCCTATTAACACAATCCTCTACTACAGCCTTTAAAGCTTCATCCAATCTTCCTTGATTCAAATCATGCTGATACTGTCCTACTCCTATATGCTTAGGTTCTATTTTTACCAACTCTGCTAAAGGGTCCTGAAGCCTTCTTCCTATGGATATTGCCCCTCTTATAGAAACATCTAAATCTGGAAACTCCTCTATTCCAACTTCCGATGCAGAATAAACAGAAGCCCCTGCTTCACTTACTATAATGTAGGATACATCCCCCCCTCTTTCTTTAAGCATACTAGCTACTACCATTTCAGTTTCCCGAGATGCAGTACCATTACCTATGGCTATTAAGCTTACATCATATTTATGTATAAGTTCCTTTAACTTTGCTTAAGTTTCTTCTATTCTATTTTGTGGTTCTGTTGGATATACAGTTGTATAGGATAATAGTTTTCCAGTGTCATCCATTACCGCTACTTTACATCCTGTTCTAAAACCAGGATCAATCCCCATTACAATTTTCCCTTTTATTGGTGGTTGCATAAGTAAAGGTTCTAAATTAAGTGCAAAAACCTTTATGGCTTCTTCCTCTGCCCTTTCTGTAAGATCAGCCCTTATTTCCCTTTCTATGGAAGGAAATATCAGTCTTTTATAACTATCCTGGATACTATCTTCTAGATAAGGTTTTGTTTCTGTATTTTCATTGCTTATTATTTGGGATTTTAATTTAGATATTATTTCTTCCTCTGGAAATACTAAGGATACCCTTAAGAACTTCTCCTTTTCACCTCTGTTTATAGCGAGAATTCTATGATTAGGAATAGACTTAACAGGTTCTTTATAATCTGAGTACATTTCATATACGGATTTTTCTTCATTTTTAATTTCTTCTGTTTGAATTATACCCTTTTTATAGGCTATCACTCTTATTATATCCCTATATTCTGCATTATCTGAAATTATTTCAGCAATTATGTCCATAGCCCCAATTAGAGCCTCTTCTTCCGTGTTTACTCCCTTTTCTTCGTCAATATAAGACAATACTTTCTCTCTTAATTGCCCCTTTTGAGCCTTCTGTTCTAATATAAATTTAGCCAATCCTTCTAATCCTTTTTCCTTAGCAATAGTAGCTCTTGTTCTTCTCTTTGGTCTAAAAGGTCTATATAAATCCTCTATCCTTTGGAGGGTTTCAGCATTTAATATATCCTTCTTTAAACTTTCTGTAAGTTTTCCTTGTTCGTCTATTAGTCTAATTACTTCTTCCTGTCTATCCTTTAAATTCCTTAAATAATTTAATCTATCAGAGAAATCTCTTAAAACCGTATCCTTTAAGTCCCCTGTCTGTTCCTTCCGATATCTAGCTATAAAAGGGATTGTATTCCCTTCATCTATTAATTTTATTGTATTAGTAGCTTGAAATGATTTTAGTTTAAATTCATCTATTAGTATTTTAACTATATCCATGTTGTTCTCCTTCCATATTTTAAATTAAATCCCCATATAATGGTATTCGACATAAGTTTAAAAAATCCTACCTTATTTCAAAAAAATTAGCCCTTCTATGTTAGAGGGCTTTTTGTTTCAAATATTCATTTATAAATATATCAATATCTCCGTCCATTACCTTGTTTACATCTCCTACTTCCACATCAGTTCTATGGTCCTTCACTAGACTATAAGGGTGGAATATATAGGAGCGTATTTGGGAACCCCAAGCTATTTGAGTATATTTTCCCTGTAAATCTTCAATCTTTTCTTTATGTTCTTCTTCTTGAAGCTGTATTAGCTTTGCTTTTAACATTCTCATAGCTGTAATTCTGTTGCTATGTTGAGACCTTTCGTTTTGACATTGGACCATTATCCCTGTAGGTATATGGGTTATCCTAACGGCCGAGTCCGTAGTATTTACATGCTGCCCCCCAGCACCACTAGCTCTATAGGTGTCAATCTTTAAATCTGGCTCGTTTATTTCTACTTCTATTTCATCATCTAGTTCAGGATAAACATCAATGCTAGCAAAAGAGGTATGTCTTTTATTGGAGGAATCAAAAGGAGATATTCTTACTAATCTATGGACTCCTTTTTCAGATTTTAAGTAACCATAGGCATTAAATCCTTCAATAAGCATGGTTACAGACTTGATTCCACCTTCTGTGTCTGATAAATAATCCAATATAGTTACTTGAAAATTTTTTTGGTCCGCCCATCTTTTATACATCCTAAGGAGCATCTCCGCCCAGTCTTGGGCTTCCAATCCTCCTGCCCCAGAATGGATAGAAAGTATAGCATTGTTTTTGTCATATTCTCCACTTAATAAGGTAGATAATTTAAAATCTTCCGCTTCCTTAGATATTTTCCCAAAGTCCTCTTTTATCTCCTTATATACATTGTAATCTTCTTCCTCGATGGATAATTCTATTAAAACTTCTAAATCTTCAATTTTATTTCTCAAATCTTCAAATTCCCCAATTTGATCTTTTAATATTTTAGTTTCTCTCATTATCTTTTGAGCCTTGTCTATATCTTGCCATAAATCCTCAGCATAGGATTCTTTCTCTAATTTGATTGCTTTTTTCTTCATACCTTCTATGTCAAAGAGACGCTCCTAATTCATCAATCATATCTTTGATTTCTTCTACCTTTTCTTTGTATAAATATATTCCTTCCATAATTGCTCCTTTCATTTGCTGGCGACCACAGATCGCCCCTACATAATTTAATAATTTTTATTTATTGGCTCCACAACATTTTTTATATTTCTTTCCGCTACCGCAAGGGCAAGGTTCATTTCTACCTATCTTTCTTCCTTTTACTATAGTCTTTTGAGGCTCTCTATCTGTAGATATAGGCTTAGCTACCCTTTTTCTTTTCATTTTTTCTGGTGATTCTACATGATATAAATATCTTACTGTATCCTCTTGAATACTATGGTTCATTTCCTCAAACATATCAAATCCTTCAATTTGATATGCTCTAACTGGATTTTCTTGACCATAAGCCCTTAATCCTATTCCTTGTCTCAACTGATCCATAGCATCTATATGATCCATCCATTTGCTATCTACAACCTGGAGGAGAATTACTCTTTCAATCTCCCTGAACATTTCCTCTCCTATTTCTTCCTCTTTAAGTTTGTAGGTATCTTTTCCAATATCGTATAATATTTCTACTAAAGTTTCCTTATCTAAAGACTCTATATCATCAATTTTTAGAACTCCCTTAGGTAAAAACAGATTTTCTAAATAATTTTCTAAACCTGTTAAATCCCATTCCTCTGGATATTTACTTTGCCTTGTATACATTTCTACAGCTTCTTCAATAATATTTTTAACCATACCTAAAATATGTTCCTTTAAATTTTCCCCTTCTAATACTTTCCTTCTTTCTCCATATATTACTTCCCTTTGTTTATTCATTACATCGTCATATTGTAGTACATGTTTTCTTATAGCAAAGTTATTGCCCTCTACTTTCCTTTGAGCATTTTCTATGGATTTGGTTAAAAGATTATGTTCCAATGGCTCATCATCAGGCATATTTAAACCATCAACTACATCCTTAATCCTTTCCCCTCCAAATAGTCTCATTAAATCGTCTTCTAAGGATATATAAAATCTTGA
>JAAZMG010000111.1 GCA_012798935.1 Tissierellia bacterium
AAAAGAAGCGAGGATAGTTAGCATTAGCTCCCCATCCCCGCTTATAGAATGAATATTTTCTTTTTCAAAGTATACATCTACATTTATATCCTTTAATTCTCTAACTACTTCTAACATAGTCACTGTACTGTATAACTTTTATAACTACTCCATGGAGAATTAGACGCTTTTGCTTCCATTTTATTGTAATTGATGCAAAAAGAACCGTCCCCAATGCATTTCCATTAAATTTATCCCCAAAAACAACGAAAACCCCTTGAAATCAAGGAGTTTCTATTGTATCAATATTTAAGTTCTTTTATGGTGGAGGCGGTGGGACATGCTATCCAATAGTTTCCTAATGGCACTGACTATATCTTGAACTTTTTATAAAGTTCCCTGGCGTATTATGGAAGATATATAGTAAGGGGACACACCCCTGATAGCTTCTTCCATCCTAGTACTGCATATCCTTAGACTTAGCAGCCTATAAGTCGATACGGAGCTGTTGGATTTCTCCACACACCCCTCGGTATTGGCATAGAAAATTTTCCTTAGCTTTCACCGATAAAGCCAGATTTTCACCTATAGATTACTCTATAGGGCGACTCCTTTTGAATCGAACCCACGTCCGAAAATATTTCCACAAGAGTTTCTCCGAGTGCAGTCAGTAATTTGACATTCCCTCCACTTGACCCTTACTGACAAGGTTCAAGCTTTAGTAGCTTCATAATTTCCGTCCCAAGCTCAAAGCTTTGCAAGGTGCGGTTCCCCACTAAGTTGGCGCCCTATCCCAAGGCGTGGGATTCTTAGGTAGGACGAGCTACTTTAATTAAGCAGCTAATGCGTAATTATCGTTTGCGTTTAATTTATTTTGCCACTTTTAACGTTGCTTGGTCACAACGACTCGCTACTCCTGATTCCACATCCCCGTCGAAACCAAATTCGCCCCCATATTAAATTTTTATGTGCATTGTTCATTATAGCAAAAATATGACATTATGTCAATTAGAATCAATCCTAGTTCTATCTGTATTTCTCAGACATATGTTGTTCCATTCTTCGTTGTGCATCTTTCTTTGCGATAGCCTCTCTCTTATCGTACAATTTCTTTCCTTTAGCCACTGCCAATTCCATTTTAACTAGTCCATCTTTAAGATATAGGGATAAAGGTATTAGGGTGTATCCTTTTTGCATAATAAGAGAACCTAATCTTCTAATCTCCCTTTTATGAAGTAATAGCTTCCTTTTCCTAATAGGATCTACATTATAGATATTTCCTTGTTCATAAGGGCTTATATGCATACTATATACATGGACTTCTCCATTTTCTACTATTGCATATGCTTCTTGTATATTTACTTTACCTTGTCTAATGGATTTTACCTCTGTGCCTTTTAATACCAAGCCTGCTTCAATAGTATCCTCAATAAAGTATTCATGCCTTGCTTTTCTATTTCTAGCCAATACTTTTACATTTTCTTTTTTCATATAAATCACCACGCTTATATTAAGTCTAATTATGAGTTTATCAATCTTTTAAAGGCCTGTCAATATGAAAAACCCGGTCATTGAAATGGCCTCCACACATAATATAAAAAGAATTCGACCATTAAAATGGCTCCTACAGGAAACCGCCATTGAAATGGTCTCTACGGATTATCTCCACGGATTATATAAAATCCATCCCTATTGGGGAAGTAGTATAAAATCTACTGTTCTTTTTATTAAGTCGGCTTTTAATACTTCTATCTTTACCATATCTCCTAGTCTATATATTTTCTTTGTATGCTCTCCTATTATATAGTAGTTTTCTTCATCAAAATTATAATAATCATCTATCATATTACTAAAATGGACTAATCCCTCTACTGTATTGTCTAATTGGACAAACATGCCAAAATTAGTCAATGAGGATATCATGCCTTCATATACATTACCAATCCTTTCAGACATATATTGGGCTATTTTTAAATCCTCTACTTCCCTTTCTGCTTCCTCAGCGGTCCTTTCTGTCATAGATGTATGTTCAGCTACTTTAGGTAGTAATGTTTCTAATCTGTCCTGTTCACTTAAATTTAGTTTGCCATTTATATAAGATTTAATAATTCTATGAATTTGCAAATCTGGATACCGTCTAATAGGTGCAGTGAAATGACAATAATATTTGGAGGCTAATCCAAAATGTATATCTTCTTCACTACTGTATTTAGCTTTCTTAAGAGATCTTAACAATAGTGTATTAATTAAAGTTTCTTCCTTTTTCCCTTTTACTTCTTTAGTTAACAATTGCAATTCCTTAGGATGAATTTCTTGAGTTCCCTTGATTTGATAGCCAAAGTTATGGATAAACTTATTAAAGTCGTTTATTCTTTCCATACTTGGTTCTTCATGAATTCTATATAAAAAAGGTAGTTCTTGCCAATACATACGCTCTGCTATAGTTTCATTGCATACTAACATAAATTCCTCGATCATCCTATTAGCTATTCTTCTATCCTCTTTATCTATTTCTATAGGTATTCCATTATCGTCTAATATTATCTTAGCTTCAGGAAAATCAAAGTCTATACTACCTCGTCTTTCCCTTTTTTCATATAATATATGACATAGTTCATCCATCATCCTTAAATCTTCCGAAACAGCTTTTAGCTTTTCAGCTGCCTTTTCATCTTCATTTTCTAACAAGTCGGAAACATCATCATATACCAGCCTTGCTTTGCTAGATATAACTCCTTCTACTATTTCATGATCTATTACAGTACCATTTTTATCTATCTCCATAAATACAGATAAAGTTAATCTATCCACATCTGGATTTAAACTACATATGCCATTGGATAACTCCTTTGGCAACATAGGAACTACTCTATCGATTAAATATACACTATTTCCTCTTTTATAGGCCTCCCTATCTAAAGGAGACCTTTCTTTAACATAATGAGAAACATCTGCTATATGGACTCCTAATCTATAATTCCCACTATCTAGTTTTTCTATGGAAACTGCATCATCCAAATCCTTAGCATCTGCACCATCAATAGTAAAAGTATTTAGTTCCCTTAAATCTACTCTTTCTTCAATTTCCTCTTTGCTTACAGTTTGCTCCACTCTCTCTGCTTCCTCTTTAACTTTTTGGGGAAATTCTTCTGGAAGTTTAAACTGTTTCATTATAGAAAGAATATCTATACCCTTTTCACCAACAAAACCTAGTATTTCTGTTATTTTTCCTTCCGGATTTCTTCTCTTTTCTGGCCAAGTTGTTATTTCCACCAATACTTTTTGATTGGTTTTAGCCCCATTTACATGGGCTTTTGGTATAAATATATCATAAGCTATCCTTGGATCATCAGGGATTACAAATCCAAAGTTTTTGCTGCTTTCATAGGTTCCGACAATGGTTTCATTTGCCCTTTCTAATATTCTAATAACTTCCCCTTCTTCTTTTTTACCTATTTCTCCTCTGCTTATTATTCTTACAATTACCCTGTCTCCATGGAGCCCGCCATTCATCTCTTCTGCTGGAATAAATATATCTTCCCTAGTCTTATCATCTGGTATTAAAAATCCAAATCCCTTTTCATTACCTTCTAGTTTCCCTGCTATTAGATTCATCTTATCTATAAGACCATAGCGCTCATTTCTTAGCTTTATTATAATTCCTTCCTTTTCCATCTCCTTAAGGACATTATAAAAAGCATTCATCTCTTTTCCTTCTAATCCAAACTTAACAGCCAATTCTTCTTTAAGCATAGGTTTATATAGTTTTTCTTCCATAAATTTAATTATGTTTCCCTTTATCCCCATATGTATCCTCCAATCTATAGTCTGATCTTTTTTAGTTTATCCCTATATACAAAACATTTACCCCATTTTACTAAAAACTCCCTATATTTTACTAGTTTTGCTACCCCCTAGGTGAACTTTATTAAATAAGTCTGCATCATAAAAATACATATTTTTATTTTTATCTTTATGGACCTCTATAGCAATACTTATCATTTCGTCTATTAGTTTTTCAAATGGATAACCCTTATCTTCCCAAAGATAAAATGCTATAGAACCAGGTAAAGTATTTATTTCATTTATATATATATTATTATTTTC
>JAAZMG010000012.1 GCA_012798935.1 Tissierellia bacterium
CCCTTTTCAATTCCGCTTTAGGATTTAATTTGCCACCTGCTCCTTCAACTATTCTAAGTCCATAGGCAATGGATACATATCCTTTTAACTTTGGATCTATATCCTTTGTATCTTTAAATAAATCTTTGTATATTTCGTTTAAGTCTGCAATCTCATCATATTTTAATGCTCTTATTATATACTTTATACCTTCTTCTTTAGTAACTATTTTTTCTGGAGCTCTTTCATCTTCTTTTATGATACCGGCTCTAACCACATAAGTATATAGAGCATCATTTTCATTATCCATTTCAAAATAAGGAGCCTTTGCCTTTGCCAATAGATATAGAAAATCCCTTTGATTTATCTTTTCTTTTGGATTGAATTTTTCTCCTGGCAAAACTATACCGTATTGAGCTAATATATTTATTTTGTCCTTTGCATAGCTTTTATCTATATCACTATAGGTTTTTACTGTAGATATCTTAAAAGGCTCTCCTTGATTGTTTAATATAGTGCCAGTATTAGCATCGATATTGGCAGGCTTTTCACTTTTTAAACCATAGGCTAATATAACTTTTTTATTATCTTTTGAACTTTCACTATATCTATGGGGAGTTATATATTTTAACTCCATACCTATATCGTTAAACAAAATATTATAAGCCTTATTTATAGGTATTATATTATCTTTTGGTGGGAAATCTCCTTTACTCCAATTAATTCTATATTCTATTATTTGCCCTTCAATAGCATCTACTAAAATTGAAATGCTATCCTGTTGTACATAGGCATTATCAACTTTTCTAATGAATTCAAAATTATAGTTCCTTTGATCTTCTAAAGGTCTAACATCTACTGGATTCTTATTTAATTCAATTAATTCAAATTTATCTGGGTTTGTTTTCTTAATATATTCCTTTGCAATATCTAAAGCCTGTTCTTCGTTGTATTGTACTTTTTTATTTGGATCCATGGAGATATTTTTATAGAAGGATATAAGCTCCTTGGTCTTAGCATCTATGCTTATATTTGCATAGTATGCCTTGGTATCTGAACCTTTATTAAAATCCATTTGCCAATAATAACTATCATCTCTCCAATTTTTATTAAGGCTTATATAGCCTAATTCATATTTTGAATCCAACCCTAGTATTTCTCTACCTATCTTTTCCGCATCTTTCTGGGAAATAAGGCCTGTAATATCTTCTACTGCTTTTTTTTCATCTGGACTAAGCTCTTCTTCTACAGCTTCACCTCTACCACCCATATTCATATTTTTATCATAAAATCTAAGATAATCATTTAAATTAACAACTTCTCCATCTTTAGCATTGATACCTAGATTGGTATTTAAAGGTCCATAAGCTAAATACACCTTTGGTTTTTCCCTAGTATAGTTTGATTTATACAATAAACTTAGTCCTATTTTTTCTTTATATAATTCTTGAGCTTTTTCTGAAGAAATTATATCTTTAGCATCTGGAAATACTAAATCCATATCCCAATTGGAATAATAATTTATTACCTCTCCTGTGGAATTATCCATATAGATGTCAATACTATCGTTGTAATAGGGAATTTCATTTTCAACTCTTACAAAATAATAACCATAACTACCAGAATGTACATTTAAGGGTTCTGATGTATCTATATATTTTATTTTATCTACAAACTCTGGAGAAACCTTTTTTATAAAATTTTTAGCTATTTTTAATCCTTCTTCTCTGCTTATTTTAGGTAGTTTAGGTTTCTGTTCCTCATAGGTAGGTTTCCATTTTCCATAGCTTGTGACTATTCCATCTACAGTCATAGAAACATCAATGTTGCCTAATTTTCCCTTGCTATCTGACCAGTTTAAGTAAAACACCGTCTTTCCATCATAAGAGTTAATATTGTGGTTAAATTTATCATATTCATCCCCAATATTAAATAATTCTTTACTTTTAACTATGGCTTCCTTCAATTGCTTATCGTAATTTTGTGCCGCAAATGAACTAAATGGAATAAAGGTAAGTACCATAGTCAAAGCTAATAAAAAAGATATTTTCCTTTTCAATTAAATCCCTCCCTGTTTAAATTTGCACATGTTTCCAAAGCTATCCTGTACTTATATTATACTGTCTATTTAGAAAATATAGGTTACAAACAAGTTACATAGCAAAAATAAGTATAGAAATTAAAATCGAAGATTTATTCTCGGCCTATAGACTAATATCTATATTATATTTGTTTTATGATTAATCTATGAAAGAATATTCTAATACTTGGCTTGCATATTCAATACATTTTTCTGCATCTTCTTCATCTACTGCTAGGCCTTCTTCTGCAGGATATCTAGTTTCAATATAATAACTATTTAAAAAGGTTACTTGAATAATAAACTTTTTAAAGTTTTCATCTATTTGATAACATTTTTTTAACAGCCCCATAAGATAATGTCCTCTATGTAAAAAACCTGTTTCTTTAATCAAAAAAGCCTTTAAATATTTTTCTACAGCTTGTTGACAATGAAAAGCTACCAATTTTTCTACTCCTTTTGCTTCGTGGAGTATTTTAGCTCCTCTTAAATCTTTTTTAGCCATATCTATCCATTCTTCATAGCTTTTGCTATCTACCATAGAGTAGTTTTCCCTCCTTATATATTTTACCAATAAAAGTTCCTTGGTCTTTATGTTTTTGTTCCCATGCTTCTTCACTACATATAAACATATCTATTTCAAAATCTGTAATATCTAACATATCCATCAATAACATGCTTCTTAATTTTACTCTTTCCTTAGGTTCAATTTTTTCTTCCATTACAATACATAGATCAATATCGCTATAACTAGTTATTGAGCCTCTAGCACAAGAGCCAAATAAGATAATCTTTTTTGGTTTAAGTTTGTTAGCAATAAAATTTACCACTTCAGGGATTATTTCATACTGATTAGGTTTTTCTTCTGTATGTTTGTTTATTTCAATCACCTCATCATAACAAAATCTATTGTATTTATTATTATATCATATATGTGTATTTGTTTTATAAATTAGTAATGGTATTATATAATGTAACAATATTAAATTAAGAAAGTAGGCGAAATAATATGCTTCCACTTAGAGATACTGCTTCAAGACAAAAGATTCCAGTGGCTACCTTATCTATTATAACTATAAATATAATAATATTTGTAAATCAATTAATATTACCCTATGAGGAAACCTTAAATATGATATATAAGTACGCTTTTATACCTTCTCGATTTGCACAAGGACTAATGAATCTTGAATCCTATATCCCCTTATTCACTAGTATGTTTATGCATGGGGACATAATTCATATAATAAGTAATATGTGGTCTTTATGGTTATTTGGGGATAATGTAGAAGAGTCTATGGGAACTTTTCGCTTTGTTATTTTTTATATACTTACAGGTTTAATATCTGGTTTTGCTCATTTTGCCTTTAACCCTATGTCAGATATACCAACTGTAGGGGCATCAGGAGCTATTGCAGGAGTTATGGGAGCTTATTTCATAATGTTTCCTCATTCTAGGATAATAACTTTGATTCCTTTTATTCCACTTGTTCCCCTTTTTATAAGGGTACCAGCTCCAATTTTCTTACTTATATGGTTTATTAGCCAACTCCGTTCAGGTATCATGGCTGGTATTTATGGCACTATAGGTGGAATAGCCTGGTGGGCTCATATTTTTGGGTTTTTAGCAGGATTGTTTTTTCATAAAAA
>JAAZMG010000112.1 GCA_012798935.1 Tissierellia bacterium
TTCCTCTACTACACAAATTATTTTCTTTTCATATATCTCTTTACCTCCTTTAAAAAATATTTATCTTAAAACATTAGCATTTTGTTATGTTTTTCATAATATATATTAAAACCATTAAAACTATCCTTATTTTAGATTTTTTTATTATCTTAAACCCCGCTTCTTGTATTTTGCCTGTTTAAATAACATTTAGGAGGTGCTTATTGTGAGTGATTTATTAGGCAGAAGAGATTGTGATAATGATAGTTCCCTACTATTTTTCTTCCTACTATTAGTAGTTCTTTTCTGTAACTGTGATATGTTTGGTGGATTTGGTAAAAGGTGCTAATTATTACACTAAATCGGGGCTTGTCCCCGATTTTTTATGTCTTCTAGACTCTTCTCTTGCATTTATGCTGCTTTGAATTCCCGTTCCCTTTTAAAGGCCCTATCTCTGCCATAGGTATGATTGCAACACGTGCAAACCAAAGCTCTATAACCTGTCCTTTCAAATCTATCAATTCTACTTTCGCCATTCTGCTATTGCATTTATATACTTATGTATTAATTAAACAAAAAAGAAAAGCTATAGATAAAACTTTCCACCTTTTTGATAGCCTAAAATAAGTCGGTGGGGATAAAAATAAAAAACTTGCAAAGTATATACTCTGCAAGCCTGTAATTCTACTGGTGCACCTTCAGGGACTCGAACCCTGGGCCCATTGATTAAGAGTCAATTGCTCTACCATCTGAGCTAAAGGTGCATGCCCAATCAACATTATATATTATACTACTATTAATTAGATTTGTCTATACCTTTTTGTTATTTAACTTTTAATATTTTTTTCCTCGACAATCTCATTGTATTTGACCTCCTATTTTTCAAAATAATATATGTTTTAATAATCCATAGATATAAAATCCTAAATATATCTTCCATATGTTATAATAAGAAATCCGAGCTATAAATGCCCGGATTCTATGCTACTGTTCAAACTTTTCATTTAAAAAGAATAGTGATAAAGTACCTGGTCCAGAGTGGGCTCCTATGGCACAACCTATAATATTGATAACAAAATCCGTACAACCGTATTTTTCTTCAATCATTTCCTTCAATTTCATAGCTCCCTCAATGTCATCTCCATGATTGATTCCAATGGTTTGGTTCTTTAAATCTGCATCTCCACCTCGTTCCTCCATTATCTCAATCATTCTTTTCATTACCTTACTGCGTCCTCTAACTTTTTCTATTGGTTGTAAAGTGCCATCTCCTGGTACGTCTAAAATAGGTTTTATGTTTAAAAGCCCTCCAACAAAAGCTTGGGTTCTACTAACTCTTCCACCTCTAAATAAACATTCAATATCATCTACTGTAAATATATGCTCAATGTGATTTACATAAAAGTCTAACATATTTAATATTTCTTCTTTGCTTCTGCCTTCTTTGGCCATCTTACCAGCTTTTTGAACTAACAAACCAAATCCTACAGAAGCTGATCTGGAGTCCACAATATCAATATCCATATTAGGATATTTATCTTTCAACGAATCCCTTACCAATACTGAAGTTTGATAAGTTCCGGAAAGGCCTGATGAGAAAGCTATATAAATAACAGATTCTTCCTTTTCAGCTAGTTCCTCAAATTTCTCTTCAAACATACTAGGTGGTATTTGAGCAGTTTTATATACTTCCCCATTTCTCATATCATCATACATTTTCTTTGGATCGATAGTAACCTTATCTAAATATTCTTCATCATCCTTTATCACAATGATTGGTAATAAATCTATATTGTACTCCCTTAGTATTTCTTCTGGTAAATCGCAAGCACTATCACTTAAAACTTTCACTGACATACAATTCCTCCTTTTACCCTGTTACCTATATATAATATATCATTACCTGTAAATAAAAGAAACCTTAAAATTAAAATGCTAGCATATATTATATACATTGTAAATACATTAATAGTACCATGATTAATAAGGGGTGGTTTTATTGAAGTTTTTCTTTGTACGTAAAAAGACACTATACTGGATTTTAGGTGTTTTAACCGTAATAGTTGCACTATTAATTGTTTATTATATTATTTAGGCAATGATAATATTAAATGTAACTTTAGGGTAAAATAGAGCAGATAAAATTTAACTATCTGCTCTTTGCCTATCCAGTTTAATATCATAATATTTAACGATAAGATTATCTAATTCCACACTAAACTTCAAAAGTTCGTCCCTATTTATGCCCTTAATAACCAGTTGGTTTAAGTTTATTCTTTTATTCTCTATCTCCTTTTTAACTTCCTTTAATCGATACTCTTCTTCCACCATTCCCATTCCCTTCATCAATAAATTATTATCTAATGTTTTATATTGTTATTGTTAACAATTTATCTATTCCGTAAACACCAATTTAATTCATCCTATCTATTTTTACTACGAAAATTTAAATTGGATACCATCTTTTATTTTACCATTTAATTCATACTTTTCCAATATGAAATTTGATTTATTTGTTTTTATATTGTTTTTTATTTTGCCCCATACAGAAGATAACAAATCTCTTCATTTTTTTCATATTCTATATGCTGTTTTATTCCCCATTCTTCCAATACTTCATCTGTCCCAATCCATACATTTGTCTTTATAGGTATATATTCAAATAATTCCCCCACATCTTCATTTATCATTCTTATACATCCAGCAGAGATATACTTACCAATAGAAAAAGGAGCTGAGTTTCCATGGATTCCATATCCTCTATATTTTTCTGTAGAAAGACCTAACCACCTCTTTCCTAATGGATTGTTAGAAGCTCCACCTTTTACTGGCTTAAATTTGCCACCCATACCACCCCAATATGGGTTTTTTACCTTATTTATTATAGTAAACTTATAATTTGGTGTAGGTGTTGTTGCCTTTCCTAAAGCTACTGGGTACTTTTTATATATTTCTCCCTTATTATATACAGTCAATATTTTCTTTGTTTTATTAATAACTATAAACCATTCCTTTTCTTCGATTTCTTCAGGAACAATATCTACAATGCATTTACTTTCTTCTATTAATGCTTTATTTGTTATATCTCCAATAACTCCATCAACTAACAAGTTGTTTTCTGCTTGAAATCTCAACAAAGTATTTCTTTGATCCAATATTTTTCCATTATATCCACTACCTACATATTCTTTTAAAACCTCTCCATTTGTTACTGGTTCAGCAAAACCTCTACTTGCAAAAAGCAATAAAAAAATCATTCCTAACAATCCTATTCTTTTTAACCTTATACCTTTTGCCATTATACATACCTCCTCCCTATATCATATTCATCTAATAGTTGTTTGTTTAATCTTTTCTAATAGATTTTATGATTCCCAGGAGGTAGATATGTTAAACTAATATTTTTGGATTTCAAACAAGTCTTAAATTTTTTCATTTAAGAAATATTCTTTTATAGCAGCAATCATGCCATCTTTCTTCTCTTTACTGATTTCAATTTTATGACTCATAAAACATCTCCTTTACTCCATTGGTTCTTTATAAACTTTTTATACAGTTCCAATTGGAAAAATCTATTATATGGGACAAAACTATAATATAAAATTTTAGCATGAAAATGATAAAGTCTTTGTAAACCTATCATATCCTACAATTGTATTCATAAATATATCTTCAGCATTTTTTATATATATTTCTGGCTCATCTAGTACAGGGCTAAAATGGGTGAGTAGAAGTTTTTTCACATTCCCTTCATAGGCTAACTTTGCCGCTTCGGCAAAGGTCATATGCTTATTTTTTATAGCCTTTTTCAAATCCCTATTATCTCCATAGGTTCCTTCACATATAAATAGATCACTTCCCTTTATAAAGTCTGGTATAGTATTTATTGGACGTGTATCAGTTATATAGCTTAACTTTATGCCTTTTCTCTTATCTCCTAACACCATACTTGGATCATAGGTTCTACCCTTATATATTATAGTCTCACCATTTTGAAGTCTTTTCCATAATTCCCTTGGTACTTGGTTGAAAATCGCCTTTTCTACATAAAACTTAGGTCTTCTTGGTATGTACAAGCTATAACCTATACATGGTAATGAGTGATCAAGTTCCAATGTTGAAATTACCATGTCTTTATTAATAAAATCCTCATGTATTATCTCCCTAACCTCCATACCCTTTAACAACACACTAATACCCAAAAGTTTTTTAGGGCTTTCTATTATATTTATACCATAAGGAAGATATGGCACAGCTACTCTAAGCCCATTAATTATATTTTCTATACCTTCAGGACCTATTATAGTTATAGGTTCGGTCCTTCCACTATTCCCAATGGTTGCCAGAAGCCCTGGCAAACCCAATATATGATCTCCATGGCCATGGGTTATGCATATTAAATCTATAGATTTAAAACCCCATTTCACCATCCTCATAGATACCTGAGTTCCTTCTCCACAGTCTACAAGGATCTTCCTTCCCTTATAATTTATAAGTAAAGAAGATAGAAACCTATGGGGCATAGGCATCCCCCCACCACTTCCTAACAAAACAATATCAAGCAATAAAATCTCCTCTTTTCTAAATAAGCTGCTTTATTTAAATATACCTTATTTCCCCTTGGACTTCCCTATATTCCTTAAAATAATCTAAATTCAATATTAACAATTTACTAATAGCTTCATATTATATATTAAAGTTGATAAACTTCTCTACCTTAGTTTGTTAAGCTTGTTTTGTTTATTTTATAAAATAATATTTAGGAGGTATAACTATGGCTGATAATCAATGTCGTAGAGGTCTATTCGGTGAAGGTTGTGGTATGGACGATTCTCTACTATTTTTCTTTTTACTATTAGTAGTTTTATTCTGTAATTGTGACAGATTTGGTAGATGTTAAATCATCACATTAGCCGGGGCTTGTCCCCGTCTTTTTTTTTTATTCAGAACAATTGATAAATAAAAACCCTACAGCTTTTAAAATTGTAGGGTTTAAGTATTGACGCACCATGAAGACTTGTACTCCTATGACAGGGAAACCCCTGTCACTTAACTATAAATGAAATCTTAACATTTAATCGATAATTAACTATCTTATTATTCTCAACAATAGCCTGCATGTTACTAATATAAACGCTTTGGATATTGTCTATTGTCTTTGATGCTTCTGAAACTGCCTCTTGTGCCGCAGCCTCCCAACCATTTGCTGATTCTGAAAGAAGTTCTATAACTTTAACAACTGCCATGTTAACCCTCCAATTTTATATTCTAATTAGCTACAACATCTTATTGTTGTTATTATATCCAAGTTACATTTAATATATTATTATAAATTTGACATACCTAAATATATGTACTTAACACTAAAATACTAAATTGAAAAAGACAAGTAATAAATTACTTGTCTTAAGATTGGCACACCCTGAGGGACTCGAACCCCCAACCAACTGGTTCGAAGCCAGCGACTCTATCCAATTGAGCTAAGGGTGCATATTTAATTATATTACTATTATAAATGGAATTTAGTCTATGGTCAAGGAGTTATAGTAATATTACTTATCTGTACTCTATTAAAAAGCCTAATTGGAAATATACTATTTCCTAGACCACTATCTATATATAATATGGTATTAGCTAAGTGGAATACTCCTTTGTCATACTTAGGAAAATATCCCTGACCAGGAGCTATTATAGCACCTATAAAAGGGAATCTTACCTGACCACCATGGGTATGACCTGAAAGTATTAAATCCTCTATGCCCATAGTATAGGCTAAAGGCCTATTTGGTGAATGGGAAAGTAAAATAGTATAATGTTTTTCATCAATTTTTTTTACAATTTTATTATAATCATCCCTAGAAACAAAAAAACTTAATCCAAAAATATTGATATCTTCTCCATTAATATTTATTACTTTACTATTATTGTCTAATATAGTAACCCCTATTTCTTTTAATTTTAAAATGAACTCATTACAATGTATATTGCTTAGTTCATGATTTCCACTAACAAAAAATATATTCTTATTTTTTTCTACTAGTTTATTTATAAAATCCAAGGTTGGTTTTATATCTTTTGTTCTGCTATCTATAAAATCCCCTGTAAGTGCAATAATATGAGGATTAAATTCAACTATTTCATTTAGTAATTTTTTTAAGTTAATCCGACTATTACCATGATAATCTGATATTTGAGTTATTCTTAAATCCACAGATAGTTTTTCATTATAAAAGACTGGTTTATTAACATATAATTGGCTTATCTGAATATAATTATAGATAAAAATAGATAATATAAACAATCCTAATATTAATATTATTTTCATTTCCATATCTACCCTCGCAAAATAAATAAAAAATTGGCTTTCGCCAATTTTTTATGTTGGTGCGGGAAAGAGGACTTGAACCCCCACGTCTAATGACACTAGATCCTAAGTCTAGCGCGTCTGCCAATTCCGCCATTCCCGCATAAATTGTGGTGACCCATCGGCGAATCGAACGCCGGACACCCTGATTAAAAGTCAGGTGCTCTACCGCCTGAGCTAATGGGTCATTATTAAAAAATAAAATGGGGTGGATAATGGGATTCGAACCCACGATCTCCAGAGCCACAATCTGGCGCCTTAACCAACTAGGCCATATCCACCACGTATTAACCTAACCTCTGGCGCACCTAGGAGGATTCGAACCCCCGGCACACGGATTAGAAGTCCGTTGCTCTATCCAACTGAGCTATAGGTGCTCGCTTTGCCCTTATTGGACAATCCTATCATAAATCTATATCATCATGATTGGAGCGGATGAAGGGGATCGAACCCTCGCAACTGGCTTGGGAAGCCAGCGCTCTACCACTGAGCTACACCCGCATTAATCCTCCTAAATGTTAACGGCTGACAATATAGAATTATAGCAGGTTATTTCAGTAATGTCAATAGATTTCTTTTTTTTATTTAACTAATTTCTATTATTTTACCTGATATATTTCTATCTATTTCTATTATACCAAAAGTTTTCTTTTTATCAAATCCTCTTGGTATATAAGGGCTTCCTGGATTCATTATCATTATATTATATTCTTCAATAAGTAAAGGTATATGAGTATGCCCAAATAATATTAAATCTGCATTTACTTCCTGCCCTTTATAAATTAAATTGTTTATACCATATCTTACACTATATTTATGACCATGGGTTGCAAATATCTTTTTATCCTTTATGCTGAGTATCTCATCTTCATTATAACCCGAATAAAAATAATCTCCATTGCCTTTTACCATAATAGTTTTTACTCCCGTTCCTCCTTCTATTTCTATCCCATCTCTTATATAATCTCCTAGGTGAATAATTAAATCTGGTTTTCCCATAATACTTACCTTGTCTAAAAATTCTTTTGTATTCCCGTGAGTATCACTTACTACAAATATTCTCATTATCTTCATCCTCTAAAATCTTACTTATCTCGTTTTTTAGTTTTTCTAAAGCTTTAGCTCTATGGCTTATTTTGTTTTTTACCTCTTCTCCTAATTCTGCAAAAGTTTTATCATAGCCCTCTACTATAAATAACGGATCATAGCCAAATCCTTTGTCTCCCCTAGGTTCAAATCCAATGGCTCCCTTACATTCTCCTGTAAGAGTGGTAATTTCCCCATTTGTCCCTACTAAAGCTATAACCGTCCTAAAATAAGCCTCTCTTTTCTCTATAGGTACCCCTTTTAGCTCTTTCAACAATTTCAGATTATTATCCCTATCATTAGAATTATCTCCTGAATATCTGGCAGAATGTATCCCAGGAGCTCCGTTTAGGTAATCAACAAATAGTCCTGAATCATCAGCCATAACAACCATACTTTCTACTCTTTCTGCTAAAATACTAGCCTTTTTAATAGCATTTTCCTCTAAGGTTTTTCCATTCTCTACTATTCTTAAATCCTTAAGGCCTAAATCATCTTTGGATAAAACATCTATTGGTAAATCTTTAAGAATATATTTTATTTCCTTCACTTTATTTAAATTGCCTGTAGATAATATTAACTTTTTTCTACTCATTCTTCTCCCCTTCTATCTTTGTTTTTTCTCTATTAAATTGCTAATATCTCCTAGTATTTCCTTTTGTTTTATTATCAATTCTCTATTGCCCTTTTCGGCTAAATCTAATAGTTTATATAACTGTTCTTTAGAAAAAGTACCTCCTTCACCAGTACCCTGTATTTCAATGAATTCATTTTTATCATTCATTACCACATTCATGTCTACTAAGGCCTTATAATCTTCTTCGTAGGACAAATCTAATATAGTCTGTCCCTTTACTACACCAACACTAACAGCAGACATAAAATTGTATATGGGTATTTCTTTAATATGATCCTTTTCATACAGCCAATATAAAGCATCTACTAAGGCTACAAATCCTCCTGTTATAGAAGCAGTCCTAGTTCCTCCATCGGCTTGTATTACATCACAATCTATCCAAATAGTTCTTTCACCTATTTTAGTTAAATCAATAATCCCCCTTAAGGATCTTCCTATTAATCTTTGTATCTCCTGAGTTCTGCCTTCTATCCTTCCTCTTGCTGCATCCCTAATTTTTCTATGTTCTGTTGAACCAGGAAGCATAGAGTACTCTCCGGTTATCCATCCTTTACCAGTTCCTTTCAAAAATGGTGGTACTTTATCTTCTACCATGGCTGTACATATTACCTTTGTATCTCCCATTTCCATAAGAACAGAGCCCTGGGGATGTTTTAAATAATTTCTAGTAATCTTTATATTCCTCAATTCATCATATTCCCTATCATCAATTCTCTTCATATCAACAACTCCTATTATTTTTTACTCAATTTTAATTCTATCAAATATATTGTCCTTTTTCTATATTTTAGACCACTTTAATTCCTTATATAGAAGAAAAAAATAAGCTGCCTACCAGACAGCTTAATATTCATAGGCAAAAGCAGGTATTGTCGCATCTATATAAATATCCATACCAGCTTCTTCTAGACTCTTTCCATCAATAAGTAATTCTACCTTTTCTATCTCATCAAATTCACCTAAAGTTAACCCAATATTTTTTATCATATTATTAAATAGCTTCTCCTCATATAGTGGGTTTTCATAATCAAAAGAAATATCCACATAGGCTATTCCATCTTTTATATCTACACCATAAAAATTAGTTCCTTCAAGAATATCCGAACCAAGGCCTAATTCCTTTGGAGGTCCATCAAATAAAGCTTCAAGGGCAGTGTACATGTTTGGCATTGGAGCTAGAGTGGGTATAGTCACTGGTACAAAATATTCAAAATCTTCTTCTAAATTGTTTCCTTTGTAATAAACTACTATTTTTGATCTAAGTTCATCTAGATCTCCCGCTAAATTTATATTTTCTCTTTTAATAGGACTTGATATATCTGCACCATATTTTAAACTTGGAATAATCTCTCCTCCTATTAAAAACTGTACTTCATCAATTGCCTGGAACTCAGTTAAAGTATAAACCACCCCTCTTATTAAGCCATCTTCATCTTTTTCCGTTTCATAATTTAAAATTTCTTCAGAAAAATCTACTTTACAAAGTCCGGTTTCCTCATTTATGGACATCCCCATAATTTCTGTCCCTGCTGGTATTATAGAGGTTAAACCAGTAGGAGCCAAACTTTCTCTTAATTCAGGACTATCTATCATGTTCTTTATTGCTAATTTAGCAATACCCTCTTCCCATGGGATCTTCCTCATAAGTGGTACTAATAACCCTTGTTTATCTTTAAAATATAAAACAGTTTTCCGCATACCATCATCTTCAGTTATTTCAAAATCATATTCATCTGATCTTATAATTTCTAGTTCATCTTCTTTAGAAAAAAGTTTTTTAAAACCTTCCTTCCCTTTACAACTAATAATGGTTATGCAAATTATTAATACTAAAAGTATTAATACTATTTTTTTATTGCCCATCCCGTACCCCCTCCACGTTTTTATTACATTATATTAAAGAATACGAGATACTATGATTATTTATTTCTTTTTGCCTGATGAAAAGTAACCGCCACTTATAGGATCTATTGAACCGATTGTAATAAATGCTTCATTATCATAATCATAAACTATATCTTTAAACTTACCTAAATCCTTCCTATTGATAACTAAATGGAGTACTTTCCTGTTTCCTTCTCTTCCCTGTCCTTCTAGTACCGTTACTCCAAATCCAGCTTCTCTTAACGCCTCAATTAGCTCTACATTATTATCCCCTTTAAGGACAACCTGAGCTGATAAATTCCCGAGAGCTATTCTATTTTCTATGGTCATTCCTACATAGGTACCACATGCAAAACCCAATGCATAAGCAAATAGGTTTCCTATATTATCTAAACTATTCACCACCTTACTTAAGGCTGTAACATAAATACTTATCTCAAAAAAACCTATAATGGCAGCTTGAGTCTTTCTACCCTGCATAACCATTAACATTCTAATAGTTGACAATGTAACATCTACTACCCTAGCAAGAAAAATAAACAAATATCCTAAAAAAACACCCATGCTCCAACCCTCCATTAATATATGTCAAAATACTTTTCTATTCCAATTATAATAGCTTCTACCATCTTGTTTTGATAATCTTCATCTTGTATTAATTCCTCTTCCTCAGGATTAGTTAAAAACCCTGTTTCAATCAAAATTGCTGGCATCTTAGTATCTCTTATAACTACTGTATTAGGAGCTTTAACTAGCCCCCTGTCTTTTGCACCTAGACTGTTAATTAACTCTTCACTAATTATTTTGGCTAACTCATAATTATTTCTTTGATCTGTATTGTTAGAATTTGTAGGACAATATAAAATCTCTATTCCCGATACTTCAGGATTTTCTTTAAATGCATTGGCATGAATACTTATAAACATATCTGCTTCGTTAATATTAGCTATTTTTGCTCTCTCATACTTATCTATAAAAAAATCTCCATCTCTTATCATTAAAGTATTATATCCTTTAGCCTTTAAACCTTTATTAAGCTTTTGAGATATAGCTAATACCACATCCTTTTCCTTAGTTCCGTTGGAGGAAATAGCCCCTGGGTCCTTACCTCCATGACCTGGATCCACTACCACAAGCCTATCTTCAGGCCTTATGTTTTCATTCTTTTTCAAACTTATGCTTATTTTGTTGTCCTTATTCTTTGATAATATAGTATGTTGAACGCTTATTCTAAAAGTTATGGTAACTTTAGTTTCTTCTCCTATATTTTCTACAAGAATATCATTAATCAACCCATCTTTTATATTTGTAAAACCTTCTTTTAAATCTACATTTCTAGAAGGAAGGGTAATAGTCATAATTTTATCGTTCCTATCATATTCTACATTATAATTGGTTTCCTTTTTTGCATCAATATTAATTATCCTATTAGAATCTACTGAAAAATAATTTGTTTTTTCTTCAAAGTTTTTTTCTGGAAAAATAGCTTTCTTGTTTTCAAGATACACCCCTAAAGATTTACCTTCATCTATATATACTATATCAAAATCAACCTTGTCCCATAAATGTACAACTACTCTAACTATATTAGGTTTGTTTGAAAATTGAGAAAAGGTTACTTTATTCACTAGATCACTATTCACATCGATATTACCTACTCCACCATCAAAAATCATATCATTTTTAATATTTAATTTTGCATCATCAATATCTATAACTAATCTAGAAGGATTTTCTAATAACATTGTAGAATATTTAAATTTTTTTGTTCCGTTTATTATTATATTTGGTTCATTATTATTTTTTATTTCAACTTCTATATTTATTATCTCTACAATGTCCATATTTTCTTTTATGTAGTTGTTATTTAAGGTATTAATAAATGGAAAACTATTCTTATCATTCCAACCTACCTCATATCCAAGAGTCTCGGATATAAATCTTAACGGTACCATTGTTCTTGAATCGTTGTTTGAAAAAGTTACAAATTTAGGAACCATTCCTTTATTTAAAACCTTTTTGTTATTATTAATATATACATCCTTACTGTCAATAGTCATCTTTATTTCTTTATCCTTTTGAGTAACGATTACTGTTTTTGTTTTTTGCTCCCAATTTACTCTCGCTCCATAATACTCAGCTATAAATCTAATAGGAACAAAAGTATAACCATTATGTATAAATGTTGGAATATCTGAATATATAAATTGTCCATCTATAACCACTGGTACCTCTATTACCTTGTACTTTTTTCCATCCATAATTATATCAATTTCTTTATTAGATGCAAATCCCTTAGAACTAATAAATATAACAATCATTATAAAAGATAAAACAACTATCCACTTTTTTATTTTCATTGCCCCTTCCACATCCTTTAGCATTAACTTTATTTTACCTATGTTCTTTATATCATTATATGTATTCTCATGTCAACAAAATAAGCGGAGATTATTCTCCGCTATATTAATACATCTCAAAATACTTTTCTATTCCTTTAATGATTGACTTTACTATTTTATCTTGATAAGTTTCATCTCTAATCAATTTTTCTTCTACTGGATTAGACAAAAACCCTACTTCAATCAATACTGCTGGCATAGATGTTTTATTTAATACTACAAGATTAGGTCTTTTAATAATTCCCCTATCCTTAGCTCCTGTTCCCTTAAGTAGCTCGTCCATAATCAATTTTGCTAAAGGATAGCTTTCTATATCCTTGCTCTCTGGATTATATAAAACTTGTATACCAGCTATATCATTTTTTGGATGAGAATTAGAATGAATGCTTATAAATATATCTGCTTGATTTTTGTTGGCTATATTTGCTCTTTCATATAGATTTACAAAAACATCACTATCTCTTATCATTAATGTAGAGTAACCTTTATCTTTTAGACCTTTATTAAGTTTTTGAGATATGGATATATTTATATCTTTTTCTCGGGTTCCATTAGGCGAAACCGCTCCTGGATCCTTCCCTCCATGGCCTGAGTCTATTGCTATAAGCATATCGGAAGGCTTTATATTTTGATCTCTTCTTAAACTTATAGCTATTCTATCATCTTCATTTCTTGATAATATTTCATATTCAATACCTCTCCTAAAAGTTAGAATAACTTCAGTATTATCTCCTACCTTTTTTACTGTTATATCGTTAATCAATCCATCCATTATGCTTACAGTTCCTTCTTGTAGATCCATATTTTCAGAAGGAATATGAATAGTCATAGACTTTTTATCATTAGCATATTCTACATCATAATTAGTCTTTTTATTAGCGTTGATTGATACAGTCCTATCGGTGCCTTCAAGGGAGTAATTAATTACTTCCCAAATACTGGTCTCTGGCACGATAACAATCTTATCATCATATATATTGATTTTTGCATTAGGAGTCCTTACACCTTCTTTTACATCTAAAACTATTCTAACTATCTTATCGTTAGGCTTATAATTATTATCTGGGCTAAATTGAGATACTCTTATGCCCTTTATAAAACCTAATTCGTAATTATAATTGAAATAGTTTCCTCCCTGTAAATAAGAATCCATTAAATCTATAACTATTCGTTCTGGATTTTTAAGTTTCATAACATTAGTAGATACTTTATCTGTATTGTATATAACAATGGATTCTTTTCCCTGAATAATTTCTTTTTCAATTTTTCCTACTTTATTTAAATGAGACAAGTCCACCTCTTCTTTTTCATCTTTTCCATCATCCTTGGGAGTATTTATAAAGGGCACCTTATTTGAATTATCCCAACCTACTTTGTATCCTAAAGTTTCAGATATGAATCTTAAAGGAACCATGGTTCTTGAATCGTTGTTTGAAAATGTTACAAGTTTAGGAATTATTACACTATCTAAAA
>JAAZMG010000113.1 GCA_012798935.1 Tissierellia bacterium
TAAATCTTATTGCTTCGGAAAACTATTCAAGTGAGAAGGTAAGAAGCTATTTAGGCTGTGATTTTAGTAATCGATATGGATGCTATTCTACTGAAGATCCATCTGATAGAGAATATACTGGAAATAAATATATTTATGAATTTGAGATGGAAACCCAAGCCCTTGTAAAAGATATATTCAAAGCAAAGTATGCAGACCTTAGACCTATTGGGGGTCACATGGCAGGAATGTCTGTGGTACTAGCTTTACTAGAACCAGGTGATTTGGTTATAGAAGTTCACCTAAAAGATTGGGGTCATGGATTAGTTGGGCCTATGTGCCAAATTAGACAATTTGACGAAACAATAAATGTAGAATATATGAAGTTTGATGAAAACAGAGCAGTTGATACGGAAAGTTTAATTAAACAAGCTAAAGAGTTAAATCCAAAATTAGTTATACTAGGCGGTTCTGGCACATTGTTTCCAGAGCCAATTAAGGAATTAAGAAAAGTTGCAGATGAACAAGGATTTCTTATAGCATATGACGCATCACATGTTACAGGATTGATTGCATCTGGTGTATTTCCTAACCCATTGGAAGAGGGAGCAGATGTTATGTTTGGAAGTACTCATAAATCTTTCCCTGGACCACAAGGAGGATTTGTTGTCTCTAACAATAAGGAATTGATAACAAAGATTGGAAATACTTTATCACCATCTTTGGTAACAAGTCATCATTTAAATAGGCTTCCAGCGTTAGCAGCGTCTATTTTAGAGATGAAAAATTTCGGTCCAGATTATGGCAAACAAATAATCAAGAATTCTAAAGCTTTAGCAAAAGCCCTAGATGAAAGAGGCTTTAAGGTGCTAGGTAAAGGCAGAGGTTTTACTGAATCACACCTTATCTTAGTGGATATGGGAGAACATATAGATTTTGCTCCAGCTAAGTATTTAGAGAAAGCTAAAATTTTATGTTCTGATGACTTTTCTGGAGGTAGTCCAGAAGTGCGTATAGGCACACCAGAAGTAACAAGAAGAGGAATGAAGGAAGAACAAATGGAAGAAATAGCTGAATTCTTCAAGAGATTAATAATAGATAAAGAAGATATAGAATTGGTAGCAAAAGATGTAGAAGCTCTTAATAGACAATTTTTAGGATTGGAATATGCGTTTTAAAGATATTTGTTTAATCCAATAGATTATATATGAATTTAAAATAATCCCGCATTGAAATTACGAAAGAATTGCCTTTTTATAGGAATCAATCAAAATTGAATACCTACCTAATTTTTCCGAGCTTAACTTTCTAAAGCATTAAGCTATGAAAATTAAGCCGATGGGTATAAAGAGAAATCTTTGTGCCTCCCGTGTTTGGAAAGGAAGATATAAGAATCACGCAAGAGCATTGTCATGCGATTTTTTAAGCAGCCCTTCCTGGGGCTGCTTTCATTTACACTTTCTTATAAATATGATATAATCTAATCAATTCTTTAAGATAAAAAACATTTATTTAAAATTTCCGAGTTTAATTTTCTAAAGCATTAAGCTATGAAAATTAAGCCGATAGGTATAAAAGGAAACTTTTATGCCCCCCGTATTTGGAAAGGAAGATATAATAAACTATATAGCATTTCTATATGGTTCCTAACAGTCCTTTCCTAGGCTGTTTTTTTATTGCAAAGAGAAAGGTATTTTACGTTTCTCTATTTAATAAAATCAAAGGAGGAAATAGAAATGAAAATGAAAAGATTTGCAGTGTTAGCCTTAAGTGTAATACTTATATTAACATTGCTAGCAGGATGTGGACCAAAGGAAAGTGGTCAAGAGGTAGGAGAGCCAGAGGTGGAAGGACCAGAGGAAGATGCCGATGTTCAAGGTGAATCAGGTGGTAGAATAATACTATCCACGACCACCAGTACTCAAGATAGTGGATTACTAGATTATATACTACCAGTATTCGAAGAAGAAACAGGTATAGAGGTAGATGTTATAGCGGTAGGTACTGGTAAGGCTTTACAAATGGGTAAAGATGGAGAAGCTGACATTCTTTTAGTTCATGCTAAGGCATCAGAAGAAGAGTTTGTAGCAGAAGGCCATGGCTTGGAAAGACATGATGTAATGTATAATGACTTTATCCTTGTAGGGCCAGAAGAGGATCCATTAAAATTAAAGGAGAATTTCCCTAATGATATATTAGAGGGATTGAAAACTATTTCTGAGAAGGAAGCTATATTTGTTTCTAGAGGAGATGATTCTGGTACCCACAAAAAAGAACTATCCATATGGAAAGAAGCAGAAATCGAACCAGAAGGTGAATGGTACCTTTCAGCAGGCTCTGGCATGGGAGATGTACTAAAGATCACCGATGAAAAACAAGGATATACAATTACAGATAGGGCTACTTATTTGAACATGAAGGATACATTGGATTTAGAAGTAATAATAGAAGGGGACGAAAACCTATTTAACCAGTATGGTATAATACCAGTAAATCCAGATAAATCTGATAAGATAAATGCAGAAGGTGCTAAGACATTTATGGACTGGCTGTTATCAGAAGATACACAAAAGTTAATAGGTGAATATGGTGTAGAAGAGTTTGGAATGCCATTATTCGTTCCAAATGCAAAGTAGATAATTAAGTAAAGAGTTTAAGCTGCATATTTTATCCCATGGAGATTAAAAGGGAATATGCAGCTTAATTTTTAGATGGCGGTGATGAAATATATGGATTATATATACGATGGATTTAAGGAGGCAATAAAGTTACTTTTAGGTTTTGATAAGGAAGTATATGGTATAATATATTTATCTTTATTTGTATCCACTACAGCTACTATAATCTCATCTCTAATATGTATACCTGTAGGAATATATTTAGGAATCAAAGAGTTTAAGGGTAAAAAAGCTTTTTCTCGAACATTATATACCTTTATGAGTATTCCTTCTGTTATAGTAGGGTTAGTAGTAGCCATAATACTGTCAAGGAGAGGTCCCTTTGGGCGCTTTGACCTTTTATATACTCCTAAGGCTATGATAATAGCTCAAACCCTATTAGTTACACCTTTAATATTAGGGCTTACCTATAGTCTTTCAAAAAGTAGAGGGAAGGAAATAGAGAAAATAGGCATAACTTTAGGTGCTAATAAAAGGGATATCATAATTTTAACTATAAAAGAGTTAAAAGTCGATTTAATTGTAAATATAGTTACGGCCTTTTCTAGGGCTATATCAGAAGTAGGGGCAGTTATGATAGTAGGAGGGAATATTAAAAATCGTACTAGAGTTATTACTACGACTATATCTATGATGAATTCCATGGGAGATTACCCAATGGCTATTGCCTTAGGAATTGTTTTACTTTTAATATCTTTTATAATAAATAGTGCAATATATTCATATGGTGGGGAGGATTAATGTGGAAATCTCCGTTAAAAATTTAGAAAAATATTATTCAGAAAAACAAATACTAGATATAGAAGATTTAGTTATAGAAAAGGGAAAAATTACAGGATTAATAGGGCCTAATGGTTCTGGAAAGAGTACTCTATTAAATATTATAGCAGGTCTTGATAAAGACTTTTATGGTGTTGTAAAATATGATGGTGAATTAATTAATAAAAGTATTTATAAAAATATGACTTTAGTTTTTCAAAAGCCCTATCTTTTTAAAAAGAAGGTTTCTGAAAATATAGGATATCCTTTAAAATTAAGAAAGGTAGATAAAGAAGAAATAAAGATAAGAGTAGGTGAAATTATTGGAAGATTTGAAATAGAAGATCTAAAGGATAAAAAAGCTCATTTACTTTCAGGAGGAGAATCCCAAAAAGTAAATTTAGCAAGAGCTTTAGTATTCGATCCTAAATTATTATTGTTAGATGAACCTACGTCAAATATAGATCCAGAATCTATAAAGATTATGGAAAGGGAAATATTAAGGTTTAACGAAGAAACAAAGGGAACAGTGCTGATAGTTACTCATAATATAGAGCAATCTAAAAGATTATGTGATAATCTTATTTATTTAGATGAAGGAAAGGTAGGTTTTTAAATATGGATTTTTTTGATGTTATATCTGTTGATGAAGCTAGGAAAGGAACTATTAAAACCTTCAAAGAATATAAATTTGACATAGAAGAAGTAGGATTATTAGAATCAAATAACAGAATTTTAGCTGAAGATATATACTCTAATATAAATGTTCCAGAGTTTAACCGTTCAACAGTAGATGGATTTGCAATAAAAAGCAAAGATAGTCACGGTGCTAGTGAATCTATACCTAGTTTATTCAATATTTTAGGTGAAGTTCAAATGGGTAAAGCTACCTCATATAGTATAAAATCTGGCGAAGCAGTATATGTTCCTACAGGTGGAATGATACCTGAAGGAGCAGATGGAGTTGTTATGATAGAATATACGGAAAAACTGGATGAGTCTAATCTTATGGTATATAGGTCTATATCTACTAATGAAAATATAATACTGAAAGGCGATGATATAAAAATTGGGGAGATTGCATTAAAAAAGGGAAGAAAAGTTACTCCAGAAGTAATGGGGGTATTAGCTGCTTTAGGTATATCTAAGGTTAAGGTATATAAAAAACCTAAATTTTATATAATATCCACAGGAGATGAAATAATAGATTTAGAAGAAAAATTGGAGCTAGGAAAGATTAGGGATATAAATAGCTATGCCCTTTATTCCCTTATAGTAAACTTAGGTGGAGAAGTTGTTGGGAAAAGTATTGTAAAAGATAATTATGAGCTTTTAAGAAAGGAAGTAGAAAAAGCTATTAAAGTTTCAGATATAGTACTTATTTCTGGGGGAAGCTCTGTAGGGGCTAGGGATTATACTAATAAAGTAATAAACTCCTTTAATGGTGAAGGAGTTTTTGTCCATGGCATATCCATTAAACCTGGGAAACCTACTATTATAGGTGAAGGAGAAGGAAAGTTAATATTTGGACTTCCAGGTCATCCTGTATCATCAATTATGGTATTTAAGGCTATTGTAGAATATTATATAAAAACAAAGATGAATATTGAAAGTATTGACTTTAAAACAAAAGCTATAATGGATTTTAATTTTCCCTCATCTTCAGGAAAAGAAACCTATCAAATGGTTAAATTAAAAGAAGAGGATGGGAAGGTTTATGCTACTCCCAACTTTGGGAAATCAGGAATGATTACATTGCTTTCCGATTCGGATGGATATATAGTGATAAAATCCTATGAAGAGGGAATATATAAAGGGGAAGAAAGAGATGTATTTCTATTTTAGAAGGAGAGGTAAAAAAAATGAATAGAAAAGAAAGGAATAGATATATAGATAATATAGATGTGGAGGAAGCTAGAGATAGATATTATAAAAGATTGAACTTAAAGCCTAAATATGAAGAAGTAGATGTGGTAAATTCTTTAGGGAGGGTAACCTTTGAAGCCATATATGCAAAGACTTCATCTCCAAATTATAATGCAGCAGCTATGGATGGTATTCTAGTAGAATCCTCTAAGACTATTGGAGCAACAGAAACCAATCCAAAAATACTAGAGGAAGGTGTAGATTTTATATATATAAATACTGGCAATGTAGTAATAGAGCCTTATGATGCAGTTATTATGATTGAAGATGTAATAGAAATAGAGAAGAATAAGGTACAAATACTAAAAGCTGCCCATCCTTGGCAACATATAAGACCTATTGGGGAGGATATAGTAGCAACGGAGATGATAGTTCCATCTAAACATAAAATAAGACCAATAGATATTGGGGCTCTAATAGCTGGAGGAATTGGAAAGTTTAAGGCATATAAAAAGCCTCAAGTTGGAATTATTCCAACAGGTTCAGAGATAGTAGATGAAATAGACAATTTAAAATTGGGAAATATAGTAGACTCTAATTCTAGAGTTTTTCAGGCATTAGTTGTGGAAAGTGGTGGGAATCCTAATAGATATAGTCCTGTAAAAGATGATTATGAAATACTTAAAGAGGCGGTATTAAAAGGGGTAGAAGAAAACGATCTTTTAATAATAGGGGCAGGATCCTCAGCAGGAAGTAAAGACTATACAGCAAAGGTAATCGAAGAATTAGGAGAGGTTATAATCCATGGTGTGGCCTTAAAACCTGGGAAACCCACTATATTAGGTATTATTAACCAAAAGCCTGTTATAGGTATACCAGGCTATCCTGTATCTGCCTATTTAGTATTTGAAACATTTGTAAAACCTTTAATATTAAACCTTATTGGCTTAAAAGAAGAAAAGGATTTATTTATAAAAGCTACTACATCTAAAAAAATTGTATCCTCTCTAAAAAATAAAGAATTAGTGAGGGTAAATCTTGGATATGTAAAAGATAAATTAATAGCCACACCTTTATCTGGAGGGGCAGGAGTTACTATGAGTTTGGTCAAAGCAGATGGAATAGCAGTAATTCCTCAAGCTTTGGAAGGAGTAGAAGCAGGTAGTGCTATAGATGTAAAACTTTTAAAACCCTTAAGCCAAATAAAAGAAACCATAGTTTCTATAGGAAGTCATGATATAATAATGGATATTTTAGGGGATATGATAAAATTAACCTCAGGTCATGTGGGAAGTATGGGAGGGATTCTGGCTATGAAAAGAGGAGAATGTCATATATCACCAATCCATCTATTAGATTTAGAAACTGGAGAATACAATATATCCTATGTTAAAAAATACTTCCCACAAGAAAAGATGGCCATCATAAAAGGGGTCAAAAGACATCAAGGATTTATAGTAGGAAAAGGGAATAAGAAGAATATAAAGGGTTTTGCAGATCTAAAAAGGGAAGATGTAATTTATGTAAATAGGCAAAGAGGCGCAGGAACAAGGATACTTTTAGATTATCATTTGGATAAGGAGGGTATAGATATTTCAGATGTAAAAGGTTATGATAGAGAAATGACCACCCATATGGCAGTAGCAACAGCAGTGAAAACAGGCTCTGCTACTACAGGACTAGGTATATACTCAGCAGCTAAAGCTTTAGATTTGGACTTTATCAATGTAGCCTTTGAAAATTACGATTTTCTAGTACCACAAGACCTTCTTGAAGATGAAAGGATTAAGGAGTTTATAGAAATATTAAAATCAGATGAATTTAAAGAAAAGGTAAATTCCCTTGGTGGATATGGATTTGAAAATACAGGAAAGGTAATTTTAGTTTAACAAGGCAATTAAGACAGGGGACGGTACCTTGTCTTATCAACTATATGGAAAAGGTGGATATAATGAAAGACGCATTTGGAAGAAAAATAAATTACCTCCGTATATCTGTAACGGATTTATGTAATTTAAGATGCAAATATTGTATGCCTGAAGAAGGAATTTCCAAAGTTCATCATGAAGATGTACTTTCTATAGAAGAGATAGAGGAAATAGTAAAGGTTTTTGTATCTTTAGGTGTTAACAAAATACGGATTACAGGTGGAGAACCTCTTGTAAGAAATGGGATAATAGAAATTGTCCGAAGAATTGGAAATTTAGATGGAGTACAAGATTTAGCTATGACTACAAATGGTGTTTTATTAAAAAAATATGCTCAGGATTTAAAGTCAGTAGGACTTAATAGGGTAAATATAAGCTTAGATACTTTAAATGAAGAAAAGTATGCTTATATAACTAGAGGTGGAAAGCTTAAAAACGTATTAGATGGAATTGAGACTGCAAGGAAAGTAGGTCTTACGCCAATAAAGATAAATATAGTTTTAATAGGTGGATTTAATGAAGATGAAATAGAGGATTTTATCATGCTAACAAAAAAAGAAGATATAGATGTAAGGTTTATCGAGTTGATGCCTATTGGTGAGTCAATAAAGTTAGAATCAGAATACTATGTATCTAATCAACTGATATTGGACAAGGTACCAGAACTAATTAAAGTAGAAAGAGAAGATATATCATCCCCAGCAGTTTATTATAAATTACCTAATAGTAAGGGGAAAGTGGGTATAATAAACCCAATATCCTGTAAATTTTGTGAATATTGTAATAGGATTAGGCTAACTGCCCAGGGTAAATTAAAATTATGTCTTCATTCTAATGAAGAAATAGACTTAAAGGCTAGTTTAAGAAATGGCGAAGACATAAAAGAGATAATATTAGAATCTATAAATCAAAAGCCAGAATCTCATAATCTAGAATCAGGAAAATATGTATCAAAGAATATGAACCAGATAGGAGGTTAATTATGGAGTTTACTCATTTTAATGAAGCTGGCAGAGCCCATATGGTAGAAGTTGGAGAAAAAGATGATACAAAGAGAATTGCTGTAGCTAGAGGTAAAATAAAGATGAAAAAAGAAACTATCCATATGATAAAAGAAGGGTTAATAAAAAAAGGAGATGTTCTCTCAGTAGCTCAGGTTGGAGGAATAATGGGGTGTAAAAAAACCAGTGAGTTAATACCTATGTGTCATAATATATTTTTAACTGGTTCGGATATCAGGTTTAATATATTGGAAGACTCTATAGAAATAGAATCAGAAGTAAAAACCTATGGAAAAACAGGGGTAGAGATGGAAGCTTTAACAGCTGTTTCAATAGCTGCACTTACTATATATGATATGTGTAAAGCTGTAGATAAAGGTATGGTAATTGAAGATATTAAACTTATGAAAAAATCCGGAGGCAGATCTGGAGAATATATTAGAAAAAAAGACTAATGAAGGAAGGTATCATTATGAAAAAAAATGGAAAAGTTCTCGATATAAATATATCTGAAAAAAAAGGTGTAATTAAAAAACCTATAAAAGAAGGGGTTTTTATTGAAAACTATGGGCTAAAAGGAGATGCCCATGGAGGAAAATGGCATAGACAGGTAAGTTTACTTGGAGTTGAAAGTTTTAAAAAGATGGAGGAGCTAGGAATAGAAGGTTTAGAACATGGAATTTTTGCAGAAAATATTACAACGGAAGGTATAATATTATATGAACTACCAGTAGGTACTAGGTTGAAAATTGGAGATACTATTCAGGAGGTAACTCAAATAGGGAAAGAATGTCATTCTGGATGTGAGATTGCCAAGAAGGTAGGGAAATGTATAATGCCTAAAGAAGGTATATTTACTAGAATTATAAAAGGTGGAACTATTAAAAAAGGAGATACTATTGAGGTGCTTTAATATATGAATAAATATAATTCAGTTGGGGAAGTAGTAGCTATTTATATTCAAAATAAAAAAGAAGAGCCTTATAGATTAATGAAAGAAGGTATTTTTCAAAAAGATAAGGGCCTACTGGGAGATATCCATTCTAAAGGTGGTAAGAGACAGGTTTCTATATTTAGCACTGATGGCAGAGAAGAGATAGTATCTTTAGATACAAAAGGTTTATGTGTTAAAAAGTTTCATGAAAATATAAGAGTAAAAAATTTAGATACTAGCAATCTTACTATAGGCTCAAAGATAGTTATAGGAGAGACTATTCAGGAGATTACAGAAATAGGGAAAAGATGTTTTCCAGAATGTAAAATTATTAAAGAGGGAAAAAATTGTGCTTTATCAACACAGGTTGTTTTTACAAAAGTCATAAAAGGTGGAAAAGTAAAGATTGGGGATATATTAAGGTGAGTCAGGAGGCGGTTTTCTGATTCACTTTTGTTTTCCATGAATATATTATAACAACCCATATAGATAGAATTTATAATAAAAGGCACATTCATAGATATTATCTATTGGAAATAAGGAAGGATAGGTTATAGAATTAACAGTGTAAAGGAAATATTTAGAATAGAAAATAATAAATGTATTTAGGGGGATATGTAATGAAAAAACGAATTAGTCTATTATTATGTGTTATTTTAGTATTTGCACTAGCTATAACTGGGTGTGGAAATCAGGAACCAGCACCTTCAGAAAATGAAGAGACAGGTGAAAATGTCCAAGAAGAAAGTCAAGACTTTAAAGCTCAAATGACATTTAATGGTTCATCTACTTTGGCACCTGTAATGTCGGCTATAGCTACAGATTTTATTGAGGAATATACTACTTGGGACAAGGTAGATTCAAGTTTTCCAGAAGAAAATATAGCTATATATGTTTCAGCAGGAGGATCTGGTGCTGGCGTTAAGGCAGCCATAGAGGAAACTAGTGACTTTGGAATGTTAGCAAGAGAAATAAAAGATGAAGAAAAAGAAAAGTTAGGGGATATGGAAGCTTTTACACTTGGTATAGATGCATTAACCATATCTATAAATCCGGAAAATCCATTATATAAAACAAAAGACGATTTAAGTTCAGAAGAAGTAAAGAAAATATTCTCAGGTGAATATAAATACTGGGATGAAGTAGATAGTAGTCTAGAACATAAAGAAATAGTAGTAGTAATAAGGGACTTAGGCGGTGGAGCTCATGGAGTATTTCAAAAGAGTATAATGGGAGATACAGATGTTAGAGAAGACGCTATACAAGCTCCTTCTATGGGTGCATTGGTAACAAAGGTAATAGAAAACAAAGATGCAATAGGATATGCTTCATTTGGTATGGTTAATCAAAATGAAGGGAAACTTATTCCTTTAAAAGTTGATGGAGTAGAAGCAACAAAAGAAAATATAGTAAATGGTTCATATAAGATATCTAGACCTCTTATAGTAGTTAAAAAGGGTAGCCTTACTCCAGAACAACAAGCATTTATGGATATGGTTACATCTGAAAAAGGAGCAGAAATTATTGAAGAAATGGGCTTTGTGCCAGCAAACTAAATTCAGGGGCTTTAGCCCTTGAATTTTTTTGAGGTGATTA
>JAAZMG010000114.1 GCA_012798935.1 Tissierellia bacterium
ACCTTATTTGAATTATCCCAACCTACTTTGTATCCTAAAGTTTCAGATATGAATCTTAAAGGAACCATGGTTCTTGAATCGTTGTTTGAAAATGTTACAAGTTTAGGAATTATTACACTATCTAAAATTTTTTCCTTGCCATCAATATATACATATTTACTATTAATACTCATTTTTATTTCTTTATTCTTTTGAATTACAGTTGCTGTTTTTGTTTTTTGATCCCATTTTACCTCCGCTCCATAATACTCTGCTATAAATCTAATAGGAACAAAAGTATAATCCTTATGTATAAACGTTGGTATGTCTAAATATATAGGTTTCCCATCCATAACAACTGGAACTTCTACTACTTTGTGTTTTTTCCCATCCATACTTACCATAATACTACTATTTTTCTTAACTGCTAACCCTGGTGAACCAATAAATATCATAATCATTAATAGAGATATTAAAACTTTCCATTTCCTCATTTGTTTTTGCCCCTTTCCACATCCTTTGCTATTTAATTTAGTATGCTTATATTAGTTATATCACTGGCCTTGTTATTATGTCAACGATATAAGGGTTTTGTAATAATAATGTAATATTTAGTCTAATATAGAAAGGGCTTTGTACAGTTCATCACTAGATGGGGACTCAATCTCTTTTGTTTCCCCATTTTCTACCATAAGCATTCCTTCTTCGATTATTTCTCCAATTACTTTTACCTTTATATTTTCTTTTGCTAGCTGGTTTTCTATTGTTTCTATCTTATTTTCTTCCGATATTATAAGCATACTACCGCTAGATATCAATCTATAAGGATCTATATTTAAAATAGAGGCAATTTCTTTTGTAACCTCTTTCATAGGAATTAAATCTTTATATATTTTTATTCCTTTATTTGTAGCCACAGCTCCTTCCCAAATCGCCCCTAGCACTCCTCCCTCAGTAATATCATGCATATACTTTACCCCGATTTTTCCACATATAACTCCTTCTTTTACAACAGATATAGAACTTCCCATACTTTGAGCTTCCCTTATCTTTTCTTTATCCATCTTGTTCTCCAAATATTGTTCTAATTCTTTTGCAATAATAGAAGTTCCCTCAATACCAGCATATTTAGTTATTAATACCTTATCCCCTACTTTAGTATTCTTTGAATTGAGCATATTTTTCTTTAATTGTTTCCCTATAACTGTGGTAGAAATAACTATCCTAGTTACTGCGTCTGTAATTTCTGTATGGCCTCCCATTATTTCTACATTTAACTCTTTAGACGCTTTTCCGGCTTGGCTCATAATAAGGTCTATATCCTTCTCTGTTGTTTCTGGTGGAGCCATAATAGTTAAAAGTACCCCTATAGGCTCCGCTCCACTACTAGCTACATCGTTACAGGATATATAAATTGCAAGTTTACCTATATCCTTAGTAGCGCCAGTTATAGGGTCTGTGGACATAATACAAACCTCATGGCCAAAATCTATAATAGCATTATCCTCTCCTATACCCGATCCTACTAAAACTTCTTTTCTTTTATTGCTAATATTCTCAAAAACAATTTTTTCCAATATCTCATTTGATAATTTGCCTATTTTCATAATTAAAACCTCCTTGCACAACCCTTTCATGAATATGATTGTTATATAGTCCTACAATTATTATACAAGTATATTATATCAGAATTTAAACACTTTTAATACACTTTAAGTACACTTTGAAATTTTTAAATTATATTTTTTTAACAATTGGTTAAAATACAAATACATAAATGGAGTAAAAGGAGGTATTATTTTGATTATTCCTTGTTCTGAAAAATGCGCATATGAAAAAGAAGGTTTATGTACATTAAAGCATGCAACCTATTCTTCCGGTACACCTTTAAAAGATTGTCCTTATTATAAAGAAAAGAATAAAAATAAAGATAAGGCTCCAAAATAAACCTTATCTTTATTTTTATTTCCCCTATTTTTCATTTAGCATTTCAGTAACCATTTTATTTACCATTTGAGGATTAGCTTTACCCCTTGTGGCTTTCATAACCTGCCCAACTAAAAACCCTAAAGCTCTATCCTTTCCATTTTTATAATCTATAATGGATTGTTCGTTTTCTGATAATACTTTTTCAACTATTCCTTTTAATTCACCTTCATCGCTGATTTGAATCAATCCCTTTTCCTTAACAATTTCCTCTGGTTTTTTCCCTGTTTCAAACATCTCCCTTAGAACTTTCTTGCCAATATTATTACTAATCTTTCCATCATCTATTAGCCCAATAAGATCTGCTAAATTTTTAGGTCCAAATTTTAAATCTTCTACTTCAATTTCCTCATCATTTAATCTTCTGAGTACATCTCCCATTATCCAATTACTAACCTGCTTAGGGTCATTGGCATACTTTACTGTTTCTTCATAGAATAATGCTAAATCCTTTGATTGAGTCAATACTCCAGCATCGTATTCAGGAAGATCATATTCCTTAATAAATCTTTCCTTCTTATCATGAGGTAGTTCTGGTAAGTGCTTCTTTATTTCCTCAATCCATTCTTCTTTTATTTCAATAGGAGGAATATCAGCATCAACTGCATATCTATAATCTGCTACTTCGCCTTTTTCCCTCATTACTACAGTTTTATTTTCTACTTCATCCCATCTTCTCGTTTCTTTTACAGTATTTTTACCTTCTTTTAAAAGGGCTATGTGCCTTTTTTCTTCATATTCCATAGCCTTAACTGCAGCCCTAAAGGAGTTTAGATTTTTAAGTTCTGTTATATTAGTTCGTTTGTTAGTTTCTGTATCTACCACATTTATATTGATGTCACATCTTAAGGAACCTTCTTCCATCTTACAATCAGAAACTTCAATATATTTTAGCGTAGCTCTCAACTTTTCTAAAAATAACTGAGCTTCTTCTGGTGTATTCATATCTGGTTCTGTAACTATTTCAATTAAAGGCACTCCTGCCCTATTATAGTCTAATAAAGAATCTCCATCTTCAGTATGAATGGATTTCCCAGTATCTTCTTCAATGTGAATTCTTGTTAACCCAATCTTTTTAGTTCCTTCTTCTAGTTCTATTTCTACATACCCTCCATCACATAAGGGTATATCATCCTGGCTTATTTGAAATCCCTTTACCAAATCTACATAAAAATAATTTTTTCTATCCATTTTAGTTCTAGTAGCTATCTTTGAATTAAAGGCTATACCTGCCCTTATCCCATATTCTAATACAGATTTATTTAATACAGGAAGAGCTCCAGGCAATCCTAAACATACAGGACAACAATGGGTGTTAGCTTCTCCTCCAAATTCGTTGGTACAACTACAAAATATCTTAGTTTTGGTCATAAGTTCTACGTGAATTTCTAAACCTATAATAGTTTTATAACCCATTATATTTCACCTCCTAAAGATGAATGCCTCTCAAAAGCATAAGCTGCCTTTAGTATATTGGCTTCTTTGAATCTATCCCCAATTATTTGTAATCCTACAGGTAATCCTTCCACATATCCACAAGGAATAGATAGGGCACATACTCCAGCTAAATTCACTGGTACTGTAAATAAATCAGATTTATACATATCTAGTGGATCATCCATCTTTTCACCTGGTTTAAATGGTAAATCCGGTGTTGTAGGGGATAAAATTATATCATATTTTTCAAAAGCTTTATCAAAATCATCTTTAATAAGAGTACGTACCTTTAATGCTTTTTTATAATATTCTTCAGCATGACCCCTGCTTAAAGAATAAGTACCAGCCATTATTCTCCTCTTTACTTCCTCACCAAAAGCTTCCCTTCTTGTATTCATATATAATTCATCTAAAGTTTCATAATCCTTAGCCCTATATCCATACCTTATTCCATCAAACCTAGCCAAATTAGAACTAATTTCTGCAGTGGAAACTATGTAGTAAGTTGCTAATCCATATTCTGTATTAGGCAAAGATATCTCATCTATTTCTGCTCCCATAGTTTCAAATAGTTTAATAGCTTTAGCTACTCCATCCTTTACCCTACTATCCATTTCCAAACTGAAATACTCCTTAGGTACAGCTACTTTCATACCTTTTATATCTTCACTTAATTTTTCCAAGTAATTTATATTCCCCATATCCATAGAGGTAGAATCCTTTATATCATAACCTGCTATAACCCCTAATATCAACGCTGCATCTAAAACATCCCGTCCTACTACTCCTATTTGGTCTAAAGAATTGGCTACTGATATGAGTCCATATCTTGAGACCAAACCGTAGGTAGGCTTAATCCCTACAACCCCACAATAACTTGCTGGTTGCCTAATAGAACCTCCTGTATCTGAGCCTAAAGCTAAGGCCACTTCATTAGCTTTTACTGCAGCAGTAGATCCTCCACTCGAACCTCCTGGTACCCTTTCTAAATCTATAGGGTTTTTGGTTATCCCAAAATAGGAAGTTTCCGTTGATGAACCCATTGCAAACTCATCCATATTAACTTTACCAAGAATTACTCCATCTGCATTTTTTATTCTCTCTACAACCGTCGATTCATATGGAGGTATGAAATTCTCTAACATCTTTGACCCACAGGTAGTCCTAGTACCATAAGTAATTATATTATCCTTAACCCCTATAGGAATTCCAGCTAATAAACCTAAATCCTGTCCATTTTTTACCCTATTATCTATTTTATCTGCAGCCTTCAATGCTTCTTCTTTATTTAAAGTTATAAAAGCATTTATTTCATCTTCCACTTCTTCTATTCTATTAAAATGAGCCCCTACAATTTCCCTACTGGATATTTCCTTTTTCTTAAGTCTTTCTCTTATTTCTATTGCTGATAACCTTG
>JAAZMG010000115.1 GCA_012798935.1 Tissierellia bacterium
ACATCAGAATATTTAGATAAAGTTATTTCAAGGCTAACTTTTGTAGGTGGAATATCTTTAGCACTTATTGCATCATTACCGATTATTTTATCCCATTTATTTAAACTAAATGTTAATTTCGGTGGGACAGCAATAATAATCGTAGTAGGGGTAGCACTTGAAACAGTAAAACAAATAGAATCACAAATGTTAATGAGACATTATAAAGGTTTCTTGAAATAAATAAGTACAATCTACTAAAGTAACTTCGAATTATTTCGAAGGTTTCAATAGGAGATGATATAATTGAGGTTGATTTTACTTGGGCCTCCTGGTGCAGGCAAAGGAACTCAAGCATCAGCTATAGTGGAAGAATATGCTATCCCTCATATATCCACAGGGGATATATTCAGGGAAAATATAAAAAAAGGAACAGAGCTAGGCAAAAAAGCTAAGGAATATATGGATAAAGGTTTACTAGTTCCAGATGAATTAGTAATATCCATTGTAGAAGACAGACTTCAAAAGGAAGATTGTAAAGAAGGTTTTTTACTAGATGGATTTCCTAGAACTTTAAACCAAGGAGAAGCGTTAGATAAGGTGCTTTCTCAAATGGGTTTAAAATTAGATAGAGTAATTAATTTAGATGTAGAAAAAGAGATTTTAATAGGAAGAGCCATTGGAAGAAGAATATGCAAAGATTGTGGGGAAGTTTACCATATTAAATTTACTCCTCCTAAAGAAGAGGGAATTTGTGATAAATGTGGTGGTAAGCTTCATCAAAGAGACGATGACACAGTGGAAACTGTAGAAAGAAGAATAGAAGTATATCACAAACAAACAGAACCTTTAATTGATTATTATAGGGAAAAAGGGTTATTATTAGATATAGACGGATCAAAAGATAAAGATTCAATATTTGAAGAAATAGCAAAAGCTTTAGGAAAATAGTTTAAGAGAAAGGCAATGGCCTTTCTCCAGTTGATTAACTATTATTATACCAGTAAAGAGGTGAACTCTATGGATTCAACTAGCGACATAACCGTTGGACAGGTGGTTAAGTCGAGAGCTGGTAGAGACAAAGGAAATATTTTTCTAGTATGGAGTATATTGGACGAAACACATGTTTTGATAGTAGATGGAGATATAAGAAAATTAGATAATCCTAAGAAAAAAAAGGTAAAACATTTGACAGTTTATAATACAGTTTTAGAAGAATTGGAATATAAACAGAAAAACAATATAAAAATAAATAATGCCTATATTAGAAAATTGTTAGAACCTTTCAGTAAGAGCTATTAAAATTGTTTAAATAGGAGGTTCGATAACTGAATGTCTAAAAAAGATATTATTGAGGTGGAGGGTACTGTAACAGAAGCCCTACCAAATGCAATATTCAAAGTAGAATTAGAGAATGGGCATGAAATATTGGCTCATATTTCTGGAAAGTTAAGAATGAATTATATTAAAATACTTCCTGGAGATAAGGTAACTGTAGAACTATCACCCTATGATCTAACTAGGGGAAGGATAACCTGGCGAAAGAAGTAGCGTAGGAGGGATTTAGATGAAAGTTAGACCATCAGTAAAAAAGATGTGTGAGAAATGCAAGATTATCAGAAGAAAAGGTAAAGTAATGGTAATCTGTGAAAACCCAAAGCATAAACAAGTGCAGGGTTAGTTTTATATGGACATTAGGAGGTGTAGATAAATAATGGCTAGAATTGCAGGTGTTGACTTACCAAGAGATAAAAGGGTAGAAATTGGATTAACCTATATATACGGAGTAGGCAGATCTAGGTCAAATGAAATATTACAAAAAGCCAATGTAGATCCAAATACAAGAGTAAAGGATTTAACAGAAGCAGAAGTAAATACTCTAAGAAGCATAATAGATGAATACAATGTAGAAGGGGATC
>JAAZMG010000116.1 GCA_012798935.1 Tissierellia bacterium
TATTTTAAATATTTATGGAGAGGAAATTGTGTTTTTGGCTAGACATGGAAAGACTCATTCAGTGCCACCCCATTTAATAAACTATAGGGCAAACATGATGGCATTGAAGAAGGTTGGTGTAGAGTATGTCTATGCTACTGCTGCAGTAGGTTCATGTAATGAAAACTATAGACCGGGAGATATTGTTGTAATAAAGGACTTTTTGGATTTTACTAAAGCCAGACCAAATACCTTTTTTGAAGGTGGAGATGAGCCGGTAAAACATGTGGATATGACAGATCCATATTGTAAAAATCTAAGGGAAAAGTTTTATGCTATTGGAAAAGAACAAGGATTAGATATAAAAGGGGATGCAGTTTATGTATGCACTGAAGGTCCTAGGTTTGAAACAGCCCAAGAGATAAAGATGTTTAAAAATTTAGGTGGAGATGTGGTAGGAATGACTAATGTGCCAGAGGTAGTATTGGCTAAGGAACTTGGAATCTGCTATGCAACAATCGGAATAATTTCAAACTGGTGTACAGGAATGAGTGAAGATACAGCACTACATGATATAAAAGGCGTATTAGAGGAAAACAAGGGAAAAATAACTGGCATATTTATTAAAATATTTGAGGAAGATTTAAATAAAAATCATTGTAATTGTAATAATGCAATAATTCAGCTTTAATTATGAATTATAAAAATGGAGGAGATCGTGTGAATAACAACAAAAAATATGGATTTGATACAAGAACGATACATGGAGGTAGTACAGGGAAAAACCCAAATAATGCTTTAAACCCACCAATATTTCAAACTTCAACTTTTGTATTTGATAATATTGATCATGCAGAGCAGGTAATGTCCTTTAAATCCGATGACTATGTATATACTAGAGGAAATAATCCAACTTTAAGATTGCTTGAAAACAGAATGGCTGAATTAGAATATGGAAAAGGGGCTGTAGCCTTTTCATCAGGTATGGCGGCTATTAGTTCGGTACTATTTTCTTTTTTAAAACCTAATGATAATATAATAGTACATAGGACACTGTATGGTTCTAGTTACAGTGTAGTAACAAAGCTTCTTCCAAAATATAATGTAGAGTATAAAATAGTAGACCTTACAAATTTGGAGGAACTTAAAACTGCTATAGATGGAAAGACAAAAATAATATATTTTGAAAGCCCTTCTAATCCCAATTTAGCAATTATAAATATTAAAAGAGTAGCACAAATAGCTAAGGATAAAAACATTAAGGTAATAGTAGATAATACCTTTGCTTCTCCATACTTTCAAAACCCATTATTATTAGGAGCAGATGTAGTAGTTCACAGTGCTACTAAATATATATGTGGTCATGGAGATGTGGTAGGAGGGGTTGCTGTTGCTAAGGATAAAGACTATATCCAGTCATTAAAATTTGATTATATGTGTGAATTTGGAGGAGTTATGAGTCCTTTTAATGCATGGTTACTTTTAAGAGGTTTGAAAACTTTAGGTTTAAGAATGAGACAACATGAAAAAAACGCAATAGAAGTGGCAAAGTTTTTAAAAAATCATCCAAAAATAGAATCGGTAATGTATCCTGGTCTTGAAGATTTTAAAGGTCATGATATAGCAAAGGAACAGATGAATGGCTTTGGAGCTATGATAAGTTTCGAAATAGATGGTGGGTTGGAAGATGTTAAAAAATTTGTAGAAAAGATCAAACTAGCCCAATTGGCAGTTAGCTTAGGTGATTGTGAGACATTGATAGAAGTGCCGGCAATTATGACACACAGAGGTTATCCTAATGAAAAATTAAGAGAATTTGGATTGACAGATAGTATGGTTAGAATTTCTGTAGGTCTTGAAGACTATCAAGATATAATAGAAGATTTAGAGCAGGCATTGTAATGATATAAATAGCTATATTCTATAGTATAATAAATGGAGATAGATAGATGCTAATTTCTAATAAATATTTCTTGACTAACACAAGCTATATGATATGATTATGATGTAGTATGTTTAAATTAAAAAACTGAATAGTAAGCTCATATATTTCTCATAATAAGGTTGAGAAGTTTCTACCAAATGACCATAAATCATTTAGCTATGAGCGAAAGTGTACCTAGGGTTCCGAAAGAAAGAATTCTCTTTGTCTGGACCAAGCGGTACAGATGTTGTATTGTACAGTGTCACACCGAAGGGATAAAAACCCAGTCGGGTAGGTTTCGCTTAACCTACCTGATTGGGTTTTATTATATAGGAAGATATATCTCCCTATATAATAAAACTAGGGGTTGACCCTAGCGGAAGCAGCTTTGCTGCTTTTTATATAATTTTAAGGAGGGACCACTTTGAATTTTAAGAGAGTATTTATAGAAAAAAAAGAAGAATTCAATACAGAAGCCCATATTCTATATAGGGATTTTAAAGATTATCTAAATATTAAGTCTTTGAAAAAAGTAAGGATTATCAATGTTTATGACATCATCAATAGTTCGGAAACAGAATATGACCAAATAGTTAAAGAAATTCTATGGGAGAAAAATTTAGATTATTTATATGAAGAAACTTTCCCTTTTAAAGAGGATGAAAAATACTTTAGAGTAGAATTTGTCCCTGGTCAATATAATCAAAGGGAAGATTCTGCAAAACAATGTATAGCTTTACTACTAGGTAAAAAGGATATAGAAGTTAAAAATTCAAAGATACTAGTTTTTGACGGTATAGATGAAAAGGAGTTAAATTTAATTAAAGATTATTATATCAATCCTGTTGAAATGAGAGAGATAGCCATAGATTCTTTTACATATGAAGAGTATGAAGAAGCTATGGGTCAAATAGAGATTATAGATGGTTTTATAGAAATGACAGAAGATGAAATAGCCAAAATGAAAGAAAAGTATGGTCTAGGCTTAGATATGGAGGATTTACTATTTTGTCAAAAATATTTTAAAGATGAAGAAAAAAGAAATCCAACTATTACTGAATTAAAGGTAATAGACACATACTGGTCCGACCACTGTAGACATACTACATTTATGACGGAGATAGTAGATGTGGAATTTGAAGAAAGTATTTATAAACCATTAATAGAGCAAGCATTTAGGGAATATATAGATTCCAGAAACTATGTCTATGGAGATAAAGAAAAACCTCTTTGTTTAATGGACCTAGCTACTATAAATGCAAAGGAGATCAAAAAGAAAGGTCTATTAGATGATTTAGAGGAATCAGATGAAATAAATGCAGCTAGCATAGAAATAGATGTAGATATAGATGGTAAGATAGAAAGATGGCTTTTAATGTTTAAAAATGAAACCCATAATCATCCCACTGAAATAGAACCTTTTGGAGGTGCTTCTACTTGTTTAGGAGGATGTATAAGAGACCCTCTTTCAGGTAGATCCTATGTATACCAAGCTATGAGAATTACAGGGGCTAGCGATCCAAGACAGAGCTTTCAAGATACATTAAAAGGTAAACTTCCTCAAAGAAAGATTACCCAATCTGCTTTAGCAGGTTACAGTTCTTATGGCAATCAAATAGGGGTGCCAGCAGGATTTATTAGGGAAATATATGATGAAGGCTATGTAGCTAAGAGAATGGAAGTTGGAGCTTTAGTAGCTGCAGCACCAAAGGAAAATGTAATAAGAAAATCGGGAGAACCAGGAGATTTAATCCTTTTATTAGGAGGTAGAACTGGTAGGGACGGATTAGGAGGAGCTGTTGGCTCGTCTAAAAAGCATACGGAAGAATCCTTAGAAACTGGTGGTGCAGAAGTACAAAAAGGAAATCCTCCTTTAGAAAGAAAGATAGTTAGACTCTTTAGGAACGAGAATGTAAGTAAAATGATTAAAAAATGTAATGACTTTGGTGCTGGAGGAGTTTCCGTTGCTATAGGGGAATTAGCTGATGGGCTATTTATAGACCTAGATAGTGTGCCAGTTAAATATCCAGGATTAGATGGGACAGAAATAGCTTTATCTGAATCCCAAGAGAGAATGGCAGTAGTAATAGACAAGGAAAATTTAAATAGGTTTAAAGAATATGCTAAGGAGGAAGATGTTGAAACTACATTAGTAGCTACAGTTACAGATGAAAATAGGCTGACTATGGCTTGGAAGGGAAGAACAATAGTAAATATTTCTAGAAATTTTTTAGATACTAATGGTATAAGAAAAAAAGCTGAAGTGTTAGTAGAAAGTCCTGTGGAAGACAATTATTTAAATAGAGTACCTATCCATTTAAAGGGTAAAAATATAAAAGAAGATTGGATAGAAAACATGACCCATCTAAATGCTGCTAATCAAAAAGGACTTATAGAAAAATTTGACCACACTGTAGGAAGTGGAACAGTTCTAATGCCTTTAGGTGGAAAGTATAAATTAACTCAGGCAGAGGGAATGGTAGCAAAGATTCCAGTATTAAATGGAGAGACTAATACTTGTTCCTTAATGAGTTATGGATTTGAGCCAAGTATTTCAAAATGGAGTCCTTTCCATGGAGGAATCTATGCAGTTATTGAATCTTTAGCTAGAATAACGGCTATGGGTGGAGATTATAGAAAAGCTAGATTAAGTTTTCAGGAATACTTTGAAAGGATAGGAAAGGATAAGAAAAAATGGGGGAAACCCTTTAGTGCATTATTGGGCGCTTATCTAGTAGAGAAGAATTTGGATATACCAAGTATCGGTGGTAAAGATAGTATGTCTGGTACCTTTGAAAATGTAGATGTGCCACCTACTATAATAAGTTTTGCAGTAACTACAGACAAAGTTCAAAA
>JAAZMG010000117.1 GCA_012798935.1 Tissierellia bacterium
CTTCATACAGGAGACCCTACCATCTATGGTGCCATAAGGGAACAGATGGATCTATTAGATGAGAAGAAAATAGACTATGAGGTAATCCCAGGAGTTAGCTCCTTTACAGCAGCTTGTTGTTCCATAAAAAAGGAATTTACTTTACCAGAGGTAAGTCAAACTATAATACTAACTAGGATAGAAGGAAGGACTAGGGTTCCAAAGGAGGAAGATTTGGAAAGATTAGCAGCTCATAAAGCTTCTATGGCCTTATTCCTTTCCGTTAAGGAAATAGGTAGAGTAGTAGAAAAATTAATAGAAGGATATGAAAGAGATGATGTACCAATAGCTGTAGTATATAAAGCTACTTGGGAAGATGAAAAAATTGTATTAGGTACTTTAAAGGATATAGAAGGAAAGGTAAAAAAAGAAGGAATAACTAAAACTGCTCAAATTTTAGTAGGGGATTTTATAGAAGGAGAATATGAAAGATCAAAGCTATATGACCCTAGTTTTTCCCATGAATATAGGAGTGGCACAGAATGAAAATAGCCTGTTTATCCTTTACTGACAAAGGGGAAATTTTAGGTAATATGATAGTAGATTATAGTATTCAACACAAAGGGAGAGATGAATATACAGTAGACCACTATATTAATGATGAAGTTCCAGATGGAATTAAAAATATATTGGATTTTGTCTTTAGAGAATATGATGGCTTAGTATTTATTTCTGCTACAGGTATAGCCGTAAGGATGATTAGTCCTTATATTAAGAATAAAGCCTTGGATCCAGCTGTAGTAGTGGTAGATGATTTGGGGAAATTTTCTATTAGCCTCTTATCTGGACATATTGGTGGAGGAAATAAACTAGCAAATTGGATAGGTAAACTATTAGGAGCCATTCCTGTAATTACAACTGCCTCTGATAATAGAGGTATAGAATCTATAGATATATTTGCTATGAAAAATGATTATCATATGGAGGATATGGAATCTATAAAGAAAATAACCTCTATGATGGTAAATGGGAAAAGGATTGGATTTTATTCGGAGATGGATAAAATAATTGGCTATAATAATCTAGTAATCCTAGAAGATTTAGATTATATAGACCCTAGCATTGACGGATTAATAATAGTTAGTTCACAAAAACTAAAGTTATCAAGTGCTAATAAACAATCTATTATTGAAAAATGTAGGCTTATACCAAAAAATATAAACATAGGCATAGGCTGTAGAAAAGGAGTAGATAGCCTAAAAATCATAAAAACAATTGAAGAAGAATTTGACAAAGCAAATTTATCTACAAAAGGCATTAAATCTATAGGTACAGTAGAGATAAAAAAAGATGAGCAAGGCATAATAGAGGCAGCTGAGTATTTTAATTGTCCCCTAAAAATATTTACCCTAGATGAAATAAAAGAAGTAGAGGACAGATTTGAAAAGTCCCAGTTTGTAAAGGATACCATAGGCATTTACTCTGTATCAGAACCTTGTGCTTATTTATTAGGAGGAAATATACTATCTTATAAAACTAAGCATAATGGAATAACAATATCCATAGCAAAGGAGGATATCCATGGCTAAATTATATGTAGTAGGTATAGGACCAGGTGGTAGGGAGCATATGACTTTTAAAGCTGTAGAAACTATAAAAAAATCTGATGTAATAGTAGGATATACTCCTTATATTGATTATTTAGGGGATTTAGTGAAAGGAAAGCAACTATTTTCTACAGGAATGAAAGGGGAAATAGAAAGGTGTAAAATAGCTCTAAAGCAGGTTAGAGAAGGGAAAAACACAGCTATAATAAGCACTGGAGATGCAGGACTTTATGGTATGGCAGGGCCTATTTTAGAATTAAAGGAAGAAATAGAAGTGGAAATAATACCGGGGATAACAGCTGCTTTTTCTGCAGCTAGTGAATTAGGCTGTCCTATAATGCATGATTATGCTTCCATAAGCTTAAGTGATTTAATGATACCTTGGGAGGTAATAGAAAATAGGATAGAAAAAGCAGCAGAAGGGGATTTTGTAATAGCTATATACAATCCAAGGAGCAAAGGGAGAAAAGATCATTTAGAAAAAGTAGTAAATATTATATTAAAATATCAATCAGGTGAAACCCCAGTAGGCATAGTCAAGAATTCAGGTAGGCCAGGAACAGAAATAATCCTAACAACCTTAGATAATATTGATTATGAAAAGGTGGATATGCTATCTATAGTAATAGTTGGAAACAGCAATACCTATATAAAAGGCGGGCAAATGATTACACCAAGGGGGTATCATATAAAATGATATGGATAATTGGTGGTACCAGTGAATCTAGGGAATTAGTAGATAGGATAAAGGATTTAGATAATTATATTGTCACCAGTGCAACAGATAGTGAAAAAGAGTTTATTGATTCATCTAATTTAATTGTAGGTAGGATGAATTACAAAGAAATGGCTCAATTTATTGATGAAAATCATATATCCTTAATAGTAGACCTTTCCCACCCTTATGCAAAAGAGGTTACAAACAATGCTAAAAGGATAGCAGAATATAAAAATATAAAATATATTAGATACACTAGAGACAAGGTAATACCTAAATCAAAAGGTATATATTTAAATAGCTATGAAGAGTGTTATGATTATCTTAAAGGAATTACAGGTACTATTTTTTTCACCACTGGTTCTAAGAATATAGGAGATTTTGAAAAGATACGGGGCAATAATAGATTTATATATAGGGTATTACCAGCTTTAGAAAGTATAGAAGAATGTAAAAAGTATAATGTTAAATTAAAAGATATAGTAGGGGTATTGGGACCTTTTTCAAAGGAATATAATAAAATTATGTTCAAAGAATATAATGCAGACTATGTAGTAATGAAAGATAGTGGACTACAAGGTGGAACCTTAGAAAAAATTAAAGCTTGTGAAGAGTTAAATATAATCCCTATAGTTATCGGTAGAGAAGATGAACAAGGGATTAATAGTATAGATTTACTAGAGCAGAAAATAAGGGGGAATTTGTAATGGAAAACTCATATAGGTTTTACAGAAATACAGCCTGTAAATATTTTCCTTGCCATAAGGTAAAAAATGAAGAAGAATTTAACTGCATGTTTTGTTATTGTCCACTATATTTTTTAGAAGAATGTGGAGGAAATTATATAGAAACCAATGGGATCAAAGATTGCACCAACTGTATAATACCCCATAGTCCAAAGGGATATGATTATATAAATAAAAAGATAGTGGAGAAACTTAGGCAAGTGTAACACAAGACAAGGGGACGGTACCTTGTCCCTATCTTGTTTCTATGACAAAATTATAAAAAGGAAGGGATAAAAATGGAATTATTAAAGGAAACATTGAAATCAATATCTTCACCAGATGAAGTAGCTAAAGAAGAAGCAAAAAAAAGATTGGATAATTTAGCAAAACC
>JAAZMG010000118.1 GCA_012798935.1 Tissierellia bacterium
TATTAATGAACTGGCAACCATAAAATATGCTGCTGAGGATATATCTCCAGGTATGTATATATCTTTTCCTACTAGATGGCTATTTGATTCCATATGTATTTCCCCATCTTCATTGAAAACCTGACCTCCAAAATATTTTAACATCCTTTCCGTGTGATCTCCATAGCCATCAAGCTAATGTATTATTAAAATTCAATTAGCCTGGTGGCTATTTGAATTTACAACTGGAAATTTTGATATTTACAAATCATGGTTAAAATATATATTATACACATTTACCTATTAAAATTTGGTAACCTTAATAAAACCTAGGATCTAGGTTTCTAATACTTGGATTTAAGGTTGCCTTATTCCTCCCTTAAATTACCATATTCGCTAAATCATCAGAAGATATTTTCATATATTCTAGTATTTGATTAACAGTTTTCTTACCTTTTTTCTTTGATTTTATTCCAAGTCTACGAATTACATTAATTATCTTTTTAAATAACTTCGAAATTGCTACTTCACCTTTAAAAACTACACTCTGTAAATTATCAAAAAATTGTGTTACTTGATAAAAAGATTTTATTTCACTTATTTCATTAGAATCCTCTTCATAAATAACTTCTTTAGCCGAAGCAACCTCAGGGGAGAAAAGCCCTCCCCCTCGCAAAGGTACCGGGTTGTGCGCCAAGATAAGGGTGTAAAAGGAAGGTGATAGTCCTATGACTACCCTTTTCCTGTTATATAATGGGTGGGAATCCCACATGGTAAAGTTTAGCAAGCAGCCATTGGTTAGCCTTGGGCTGTCTAGGGCGACCTAGAGGGTTAAGCGTAGGCAAACAAGGTACCAGACCGTAAGCCAGAAAGGTTGAAGCTTTAAAAGCGCCGAAATACCTAAATGGAATAACAGATAATATTAAAAGCACAGGTAACTTTAGATACCAAGTAAGAAGATATTTATTCAAATGGCTAAATAGGGGAAGTCAGAGAAGAAGCTATAACTGGGATAAATTCCAGAAGTTCTTAAATGTATATCCATTGCCAAATCCGAGGATTTATGTAAATATATTTGAATTAGATAATAAAATTAGCTATATTATGTAAATGGTAAGATGAAGAGCCGTATGCGGGAAAACCGCACGTACGGTTCTGTGAGGGGTACGGAAAAGCAATTTTCCTATCTACTCGACCCGATTTTAAGGAGCATTAATAGAGCACCTGCAAAAGTATGGATTTAAAAGAGAAATAGAAACCCTTCTAAAAAATAAGTAAATTTAGTTTTATAAATGTAAGAAATAAGGTATAATATAAGTAGGTAGGTGATAAGATGAAATTACAGACACCGCATGACAGGTTTTTTAAAGAAACTATTGGTAGAGTAGAAGTAGCAACAGATTTTTTAAATAATTACTTGCCAGCTAGTATAATGAATATAGTGGATATGACAACATTAGAGCCACAAAAAGATAGTTTTATAGATAAGGATCTTAAAGAAATATTTGCAGATATGCTTTTCAAGGTAAACATAGACAATGAAGAAGGTTATATATACTTTCTATTTGAACATAAGTCTTACACTAGCAAAAATATATCTCTGCAACTATTAAAATATATGATAGAGATTTGGGAAAGTAAAATCACAACAGATGAGTTGCCAGTGATAATACCTTTAGTAATATATCATGGGAAAGACAATTGGAATATAAGTGCAACTTTAGGTGAGATGATAAAAGGATATACAAACCTTCCAAAAGATGTACAGAAATATATACCAGATTATGAATATTTGTTATATGACATATCAAGATATAGAGATGAACAAATTAAAGGTGAAATAAAACTTAGAATAATGTTAACTGTATTTAGAGATATATTTACAAAAGACGATATAGGTTTACAGGAAACTGTTTTAAGAGCAACAGAATATCTAGCAGAATTGGAAGATAAGCAAACAGGTATAGAGTATTTTGAAACAATGATGAGATATATTTTTAGTGCAAGATCTAACTTAAATAAAGATATTGCTGATGAAATGATGAGTAAAATTGAAACCACTTATCCAGAGGGGAGTGAGGTAGTTATGACTTTAGCTGAAAGATTTAGAGAAGAAGGAATTGTAAAAGGATTAGAAAAAGTAGTTAGGAAATCTATAATAAAGGGACTAACTACGGAAGATATTATTGAAATTACAGGACTTAAAAAAGAAGCAATAGAGGAAATAAGAAAGAAAATGCTTCATGAATCAAAAGAAGATGTTATATAAATAAAACCTTTACACACAAAGGTACCGGGTTGTGCGCCAAGATAAGGGTGTAAAAGGAATAGGATAGTCCTATGACTATCTCTCTTTCCTGTTATATAATGGGTGGGAATCCCATATGGTAAAGTTTAGCAAACAGCCATTAGTTAGCCTTGGGCTGTCTAGGGCGACCTAGAGTTAGGCAGATTTAAAAAAGCTAAACAAATAGCTAAAGATATGATAATAGAAGGCGAACCAATAGATAAGATATTAAAATATACAGGGCTAGATGTAAAAGATATAGCTAAAATAAAAGAAGAAATGAGAAATTAATGAGCAAAGGTAACCGGTTCCGTTCGACTTTTAAAACCAGACATCTCACAGGTAGAAATACTTGTGGGATGTTTTTCATTTACACAAAATTAGAATTTGATGCCTAATTATTAACTCAAAAATTTGTATGGTTTTTTATATTGAATAAGGTGCTAAATTAATGGTATAATAAATATACTTCATATACGGAGGGGATCGGAATGAGTAAGGATATAACAAATGAACAATTATTTGAATTCATGACAAAGATGTATGGCGAAATGCAGGAAATAAAAGAGAATATGGCAACAAAACAGGATATAGTTAGACTTGAAGATAAAATGGATATGAATCACAAGGCATTATATGACGGATATAAATTAACTTATGAAAAATTAACTATGCTTGGAGAAAAGGTTAATGAAATTGATAAAAAAGTTGAAAGACAAGATGTTGAGATAAGAGTAATTAAAGGTGCAAAATAAAA
>JAAZMG010000119.1 GCA_012798935.1 Tissierellia bacterium
ATAGTTATAAAATAATATCCTGCTTGTGAATAATCATAATTTTTTAATCTAATATTCTTTCTTCGTGGTAATTCATCCATATAACCACCATCCATCTTAATATTATCCCTATGTCACATTTATCTACCTATATACATTATATCATTTAATCCTAATTAATAGTAACCCCTTAAACATTATCCTACAACGCATAGCTTGTCCTACTTATGATAGGGTTCACCCTTCATTATTCTAAACCCTCTATATATCTGCTCTAACAATATCATCCTCATTAATTGATGAGGAAAGGTCATCTTAGAAAAAGATAGCTCAAAATTGCTTCTATCTATTACTTCCTTAGATAATCCTAATGAACCTCCAATTACAAAAGTAATATCATTTATCCCATCGATCATCAATTCTTCCATCTTCCCTGATAATTCTTCAGAGGATAAACTTTTCCCATCTATAACCAAAGAGATAATATATGATCCTAAAGGAATCTTTGATAAGATTCTATTTCCCTCTTTGTTTTTAATTAAGTCTATTTGTTTTTCACTTAAATTTTCAGGAGCTTTTTCATCTTGGACTTCCATTATTTTTAAATTACAGTATCTTGAAAGTCTTTTAGAATATTCTTTGTTCCCTTCTGCAATATATTTTTCTTTTATTTTTCCAGCAGCTATAATTGTTATATTCATTGCTATTTTTATCCTCCAAGCTTATTTAATATATAATTTTTATTATACCATTTATCTTCCCCACAAGGGCACTATTTTTCCCATAGAAAAAGGCTATAGATACTTAAGTATCTATAGCCTTTTTTGGTTCTAATATGTTTCACAGAATACTTCAAAGTAACCTTGTGCATGGGCACAAGCTGGACATACTTCTGGCGCAGATTTACCTTTGTGGATATATCCACAGTTATTACATTTCCATTCTACTTCTTCATCTTTTTCAAATACTTTGTTATTCTCAATATTTGCCAATAGCTTTCTATATCTTATTTCATGACGTTCTTCTGCTTCTGCGATTTCTCTCCATACATATGCAATTTGTGGAAAACCTTCCTCTTCAGCTATTTGTGCAAATTTTGGATAAAGGTCCGTCCATTCCTCATTTTCTCCTTCAGCTGCAGCTAATAAATTTGATTTAGTATCTCCTAATGCTACTGGATATTCAGCATTAATTTCTACAGCTTCCCCTTCTAAACTTTCACTTAAAAACTTGAAAAATCTTTTTGCATGTTCTTTTTCATTTTCTGCTCTTTCTAGAAATATATTGGACATTTGCACATAGCCTTCTTTTTTAGCTTGAGATGCATAGTATGTATACCTAGTTCTAGCTTGAGATTCCCCCGCAAATGACTTCATTAAATTTTCTGCTGTTCTTGTTCCTTTTAAAGATTTCATAATAATTCCCCCTTATATATTAAAAATTATCCAATATATAAATACCCAATTGTTCTAAAAATACACTAATAATCTATAATATCTCTATATTAAAGCCAATCTTCTACTTTCTCTAATAGTTTGAAATTAGTTAAATCATAATGAATAGGTGTTATAGTTATATATCCTTCAGATAAATAAAATCTATCCGTATCTTTTTCTAGTTCATTATCCTTTCTTCCTTCTAATTTTAATGTTATTTCACCATTGTCTTCGTTGTTTTCTACTAAATAATAATCATACACTACTCCACCAATTTTACATACTTTTATTCCCTTAATGTTTTCTCCATTTAAATAAGGTGTATTAATACTTAATACAATATTGTTTTTAATAAAATCATCCTTTGATTTTTCTAAAATATATTTCCCATATTTAGCAGCTATATGATAATCAACCTTCCCATTCATCCATTCTGCTGAAAGAGCCATAGATGGAATTTTGTACATATTTGCTTCTATGGCAGCAGATACGGTACCAGAATATAGTATATCCATACCAACATTTAGCCCCATATTTATCCCCGATAAAACCATATCTACTGGCCCATCTATTAGTTTGTCTAGGGCTACTCTTACACAATCTGCTGGCGTACCTGATACACTATAAGCTTTTGATTTCAGTCCTTCTAGTTTGGTTTCTTTTATAACTAATGGTTTTGATATTGTAATTGCTTGACTTTGAGCACTCCTCTGATCATCTGGAGCAACTATAATTACCTCATAGTCCTTCTCCAATTCTTCAGCTAATATGCGTATTCCTTCTGCATGTATTCCATCGTCATTAACCAATAATAATTTCATCTTTCATCTCCTTAAATTTCTTTGTTATAAACAATATTATATCAAAAGATAAATAAAATAACATATAAATACCCTTTCTCTATTTAAAAGAAAGGGATTCTTAATTTTAATATTTAATATTTAATACTCTATTATCATTAACAGTTGTTTTACCTTTTATTACTTCATCTATAAAACTTATCGGTACAAAGGTAGTTCCTCTTATTAATTGGGCTTCTTCTTCTAAAAACACAAGGGCTTTTGAGAAATAGTATTTGTCTTTACCAATATAAGCCCCTGCCCATATTGGTCCTTTGTTTATATTAGCAACCTTGTTCTCTTGATCCCATGTTACCGTAAAATCTAGTGCTTCGGCAACTTCCCTAAGTGGAATCATAACCGTACCTTTTTCAGATTTAAACATTGGTTCTTGTAACTTTAGTTCTTTATCATTTATGATCATATTGTTGAAATTTATGGTTTGTTTATTTTCTGCTTTTCCGTTTTGTTCACCTTTTAGTATATGAGCTATACTTGATTTAGGAATTTTAAATTCAGGATGTCCCATATATCTAGGAGCAATCTCATACATTTGAAATGTAATTACTAAATTTCCATCCTTATCAATAAAAAATGTCTGTGCTTCGTCTATGGTTTTAAATCCCTCTTCACCTTCAAAATATACTTTTTCCCCTGTAGCTACTTGTTCTTCTATCTGTTTATTTATTTCATCGTTTATTATAGTCTTATAATCGCTACCCTCTTTAAATAGATCGTCTAAATTAATAGTTTTATTTCCCTTTACATCAATATTATAATAATCTTTTCTGGAAATTCCATTTGCTCCTCCAGTATAAGTATAAGTATCAATTACAAAGGATAAAATATCCCCTTCTGCTTTAACTTCATATCCAACCTTCTTTTGTGGCTTCCATTCAACATCCAATTCTGATATTTCTTTTGCTTGCTTTTTAAATTCTTCTAAATCTTTTTCAACGGCTAACTTAATTAGGTAATTCAATTGTTCCTCATAATTAGAATCCTTTAATCCTTTGAACACTGGTATCTCTATGCTAATTTCTGCATTATCTATATCTGACTTAATTACCTCTGATCCTATTTTAATAGTTTCTTCTTTTAATACTATACTTGTTTTTTCTGGATTTGGTAATTTATCCTTAGTATTACCGTCTATAGCCATATCACCTACAGCAATAGAAACATTTCCTAATGTTAAACAGCCAACCAATCCTAATATTATAATTTTCTTTTTCATTTAAAAAGCCCCCTCTAATTATCTTCTTATATAGAGATTACCATATATATGAAAACCTTTGGTTACATAGTGGTTACATTAGGGTTACAACTAAATTAATATTTCTATCCTTTTATTACCCCTAATGGCGTTAATTTTACTATAGGCCTTACTAAATCCTTTTGATTTTTTATTACCTCTTCTATATCCTTGTAAGCCATCGGCGCCTCGGAAAGGTCTCTTTTAAATCCCTTATGAACAATATTCCCCATAGCCTTATCAGCCATTTCTCTAGTTATCGTCTTATTTGCTACATTTCTTGACATTACTCTTCCTGCTCCATGGGAACATGAGTTAAAACTCTCTTTGTTTCCCAATCCTTCTACTATATAAGATGGGGTCCCCATAGAACCAGGTATTATACCTAAT
>JAAZMG010000120.1 GCA_012798935.1 Tissierellia bacterium
GCACTTAATATGATTTCATCCCCCATTTTTGTGTGACTCATAATAGCCACTTGATTACCCATAGTACCTGAAACCACAAATAGAGCAGCTTCCTTTCCTACCATTTCAGCTGCCAACTTTTCTAATTTGTTTACCGTTGGATCGTCTCTATATACATCATCACCAAGTACAGCATCGTACATAGCCTGTCGCATTTCTTTAGTTGGCTGGGTTACAGTATCGCTTCTCAAATCTATATATTCCATAGTTAACCCCCTATTTTGAAATATTTTTATTAGTTTTATCTACTATATCATTTATATATAATAAAAACCATAGTTTAAAGGCAATTTAGTTTTCCTTTTTCCTATGGTTTTAACTGAAGTTCCATATTTTATTATACTGGTCTATTCTTTAATACCCTGATATCTACCTCATGTCTTCCTATTATTTCTTTTACTGCATCCAAATTTTCATCAATATTTTTTAAATGTCCTTCCATATATGCCATCTTATTAAACATTTTATCATGTTCTGCTTTATTTACTTCTGAATTATGCATCAGTGCCTTTAATATTAAATGATCTTCTTGTTGCCCACTTTTAATTAAATTTACTTCATTCCTTACAGAACTTACTTCGTCTTTAACTGAACTTACTTCGTTCCTTACGGAACTTACTTCGTCTTTAACTAAATTTACTTCGTTCCTTACGGAACCTGTTTCGTCCTTTAAAGACTTCATCTCGTCTTTAACACCTGTTAATTCATTAAGTATCTTCTCTAATATTTCCCTATCCGTCATTTTAATCACCCCTTATATTTATAATTCTCTCCTATTTTCCATAGCTTTAGAGAGTGTTACTTCATCAAAGTATTCTAAATCCCCACCTACAGGGATTCCATGAGCTATTCTTGTAATTTTAACCCCTAGTGGTTTTAGAAGTTTTGCAATATATAGGGATGTAGCTTCTCCTTCTACTGTAGGATTTATAGCTAGTATTATCTCTTTTAGCTTATCATTATATACTCTATCTAAAAGCTCCTTTATCCTTATTTCATTAGGTCCTATGTTTTCCATTGGCGATATGACTCCATGAAGAACATGGTATAATCCTTTAAATTCCCTAGTTCTTTCCATGGCTATTATATCCTTGGCCCCTTCAACTACACATATAGTGGATTTATCCCTTCTATCATCACTACATATATAACAAGGGTCCCTGTCCGTTAAATTACAGCATACACTACAATATTTTATCTCTTCTTTTGCATTTGTAATTGCGAGGGCTAACTTTTCTGCTTCTAAAGGTTCCATTTCTAGAATATAAAAAGCAAGTCGTTGAGCAGTTTTTCTTCCTATCCCTGGAAGTTTTGAAAGCTGTTCAATTAAATTTCCAATAGGTAATGCATAATAATCCATTTCATCAACCTTTCTGTTAGAACAGTCCTGGTATATTCATGCCTCCTGTTATTTTACTCATTTCTTTTGCCATCATTTCCTCTGCATTCCTTAAGGCTTCATTTACTGCTGCTAGTACCAAATCCTGTAACATTTCTATATCTTCAGGGTCTACTACAGATTCATCTATAGTAATTGATAAAAGCTCTTTTTTTCCATTAGCCTTAGCAACAATTGCTCCTCCACCTACACTAGCTTCTACCTCTGTTTCCTCTAGTTGCTTTTGCATTTTCTCCATTTGTTTTTGTACCTTTTGCATTTGTTTCATCATACCACCCATATTTCCACCCATTCCTGGGAATCCGCCTCTTGCCATATTGATTCTCCTTCCTATATCATTATTTTATTTCTACAATATCTTTACCAAAAAAGTCTATTACCTCTTGGATTGTATCTTCTTTTTCTTCGGTTTTTTCTATATTCTCTATCGCCTGTTCATCCTCCATAATAAAATCAATATCTATATTTTTATTAAAATAGGAGGAAACAGTTTTCTCAACAAATTCTTTATTATTCGGTTTGTTTATAGCATCCCTATGAAAACCAAATCCATCCTTATACCCAATACGAAGATTGTTGTTTATAAAAGAAATTAATTTCCCTTCCACTAGTAGTGCATAGATATTAATCTTTTTATCTTTTTTTATTTTTAATACTTTTTGCCATTGGTTTTTAATGTTTTCAAAAGACAACTCTTTTCCATCATCAATAATCTGAACTGGTTCTATTTCTTCTTTAGATTTTTCAGGTTTTTCTATTTGTTGTTTTGCCTTCTCTCCTTTTTTTACAACTTTGGCCTCTGTTGGCCTAGCTAAAGTTACCTCTCCACTATTGATTATCATCTCTAGCTTTTTTACCCTTTCTTCTAAACTTATCCGTTCCTCTAAGTTTACCAGTTTTATGGTTGCCATTTCAAGTATTATTCTTGGTTGAGTAGCCCATTTAGCTTGTTCTTCTGACTTATTTAACATATCTAGAGATCTTAGGATAAAGTCTAAGGATATATCTTTACTTTGCTCAATATACATAGATACAGTTTCTTCATCCATATCCATTATATCTATAGGATCCTTTGAAGTTTTAGCTATTAGAAGATTCCTAAAATGAAATATTAAATCCTTTATAAATTTATTAATATCTTTACCTTCTTGGATAATTTCATCTATTTTAAATAATATATCTTCTAAATTTTTATTCTTTATATTGTCTACCATAGTAAATAACAGGTCTGTATTGGCTATTCCTAAAATACTTAATACATCTTCATAGGTTAGTTCTCCCTCTTTATAGGATATACATTGATCGAGAAGACTTAAAGCATCTCTCATTGCTCCATCAGAATTCCGAGCTATTATATTTAAAGCCTTATTCTCTACTGGAACCTTTAATTCTGAGCATATATTTTTCATATTAGCAACAATGTCTTTAGATGTAATCCTTTTAAAATCAAATCTTTGACATCTTGAAAGGATGGTTTGGGGCAACTTTTCCATTTCAGTTGTAGCTAATATAAATATTAAATGTTCAGGTGGTTCTTCCAAAGTCTTCAAAAGAGCGTTAAATGCTTGATTTGTAAGCATATGAGCCTCATCTATTATATAGATCTTATGTTTTGCCCTTGCAGGAGGATATATTACCTTATCTCTTAATTCCCTAATATCATCTATTCCTCTATTACTAGCTGCATCCATTTCTATAATATCCATTATAGACTCATCTAATATGCCCTTACATATTTCACATTCATTACAAGGGTTTCCATCTGTTGGATTTAAACAATTTACTGCTCTTGAAAATATCTTTGCAACAGATGTTTTCCCTGTTCCCTTTGTTCCAGAAAACAAATAAGCATGACCAATGTTTCCCTTTTGTATTTGATTTTTTAATGTTGTGGTTATATGTTCTTGTCCTAATACTTCTTTAAAAGTTTTAGGCCTATATTGCCTATAAAGTGCTTGATACATCTTATCCACCCTTATATTATTTAATATATATATTATACCAGATGAAAAGAATAATTACACCCAATTAATCAGATTGATAAATAGAAGAGTTCTTATTGATTTTAAAGGCTTTTGGTATAGATAGATTATAGGGGGGCCTTAATATTCCTACCTCTGTTATAATACCAGTTATATAACTATTTGGTGTAACATCAAAAGCAGGATTAAATGTATCTATCTCCTCTGGTGCTATCCTTATACCAAATATCTCCCTTACCTCTCCTTTATCCCTTTGTTCAATAGGAATCTGAGCTCCATCTAAAATATTTATATCTATAGTAGAAAGAGGAGCTGCTGCATATACAGGTATTTTATGCTCCTTTGCAAGGACAGAAATAGAATAAGTCCCTATTTTGTTTGCCACATCTCCATTTAAAGCTATTCTGTCAGCTCCAAATATGACCATGTCTATCATTCCAAGTTTCATAGCATAAGCAGCCATATTGTCTGTAATAAGGGTTCCTGGAATACCCTCTTTCACAAGCTCCCAGGCTGTAAGTCTTGAACCCTGAAGCAGTGGTCTAGTTTCATCTGCATAAACATGTATGTTTTTCCCTTGTCTATGAGCATATCTTATTACTCCAAGGGCTGTTCCATATCCTGCTGTAGCAAGGGCTCCTGCATTACAATGGGTTAATATTCTGGCCCCTTCAGGTACAACTTCATTACCATATTTGCCTATGTTCTTATTACATTCTATATCCTCATCATATATTTTATTTGCTTCTTTAAGCAATTCTTCTTTTATTTTAATTTCAGGTAGTTTCTTTATACTATTTAATTTTTCTTCCATTCTGTTCAATGCCCAAAATAAATTAACTGCAGTAGGACGCGTGGCAGAAAGCTCTTTAATTGCCTTTTTAATAAATCCAATATATTCTTCTTTTGTTGTAGTTTCCTTTTGTGCCTGAATAGCTGCTAAAACTACCCCATA
>JAAZMG010000121.1 GCA_012798935.1 Tissierellia bacterium
CAGGATGCTTTTATAGCAATAGAAGATGAAAGATTTGAATCCCATATTGGAGTAGATCCTAGGGGAATTGCTAGTTCTCTTATGGACAATCTAAAAGCTGGACATACTGTTAGAGGTGCAAGTACCATTACCCAACAATTAGCAAGAAACCTTTATCTGTCTAACGAAGTAAAATTAGATAGAAAAATAAAAGAAGCCTATTTAGCATTACAAATTGAAAAAGCCTTAACTAAGGAGCAAATTTTAGAAGCATATTTAAATAGAATCTACTTAGGTCAAGGAGCTTATGGGGTACAAGAAGCTTCTCAAACCTATTTTTCAAAAAATGTGGAAGAATTAACCCTTGCAGAATCTGCAGCTTTGGCTGGCATTGTAAAAGGGCCAAGCAAATATGATCTATATAAGACTGTAAAACCTGAAAATTTTAATGCTGAAAAACATGTTGAAATAGGTCAGGTAGACATCTTAGGCGAAAAATATATTGCAATCTATAATGAGGAACCCATTAAGCGTCAAAAATTAGTTTTAGCTAAGATGTTAGAGTTAGGAAAAATCACTCAGGAAGAGTATAATGCTGCTCTAGCAGAAAATATACAAGCTAATTTGAAACCGGGTCAAAAGAAGATCAAAGGCATATCTTCTTATTTTAATGACTACATTAAGGTCCAAGTCATAGACTCTCTAATGACTGAACTGGGATACTCTAAAGAGGAAGCAGAGGACGAACTCTATACTGGTGGATTAAAAATATATTCTACTATGGATTTAGAACTACAACAAAAACTAGAGGATGTATATAATAACTTTACGGAAGTATTATTAGGAAATCCAGATAATATTAGAGGACCTGCCCTTGTTAGTTGGAGATTGAACAAAGCTCAAAATATAATTGATGAAAGAAATAATGTTATATACTATAAGCAGGAAAATATGTTTGATGAAAATTTTAATCTTATAATTGAAAAAGGTACCTTTGAAATACTTGATGGGAAACTAGTTCTAAATAATAAAAAGTTAACTCCTTATAAAAGTAATGTTGAAATATCAGATTATTATACTATAGATAATCGAAAAAACCTAGTAACCCATAGAGTAGGTTCATTAGCCCTACCTGAAAAGGAATTTTCAATTACAGAAGATAAGGCTGTAATTATTTCAAGTAAATTTTTAAAGGATAATCCTGATTTTTATTCCATCAATGATAATGGAAATTTAGTTATTAATGAAAAATATTTCTATAGAAGTAAAGATGGAATCGTCCAACCTCAGTCAGCCACAGTAGTAATAGATTATAGAACTGGTCAAATAAAAGCTTTAGTAGGTGGTAGAGATATTGAAGGAGCCAAAGTCTTAAATAGAGCTACTTCACCAAGGCAACCTGGTTCTACTATTAAACCTATAGCTGCATATTTACCAGCCTTAGATAATGGTTTTACAGCAGCAACAACTATTGATGATGTACCTTTTTATAACAACGGTAAAGTATGGCCAAGCAACTGGTATAAAGGTTATAAAGGACTTTATACCTTAAGACGCTCTGTAGAACAATCTGTAAATGTTAATTCGGTTAAGACCGTAGAGGCTATTGGAGTACAAACATCTATGGAATATTTAAGTAGAATGGGAATAATCAACAAGGAAGATCCAACAAAAGATAACTTTGTAACATCTGGGGAAAATAAAGCTAATAACGATGAAAATCTATCAGCTTTAGGATTAGGCGGTATGACAAAAGGGCTAAGCCCAATGGAAGTTACTGCGGCTTTTGGTTCTATTGCTAATTCCGGAACCTATATAAAACCTATAGCTTTCACCAAAATACTTGATAAAGATGGTAATGTTCTATTAGATAATGAACCTAAGAAAAACACAGTGGTATCTCCTGAAACAGCATTTATTATGTCGGATATATTAAGAACAACGGTAACAAATGGAATCGCAAGTAGAGCCCAAATTCCTAATATGCCTACAGCAGGTAAAACGGGAACTACTCAAGATAAAGCCGATGCTTGGTTCGTAGGATATACACCTTACTATGTAACTGGATTATGGATAGGTAATGATTCACCACAAATCAAATTATCCCAAGGCAGTTCTATAGCTGCCCAATTATGGAAAATTGTTATGACTAGACTTCATGAAAACCTAGAGCCAAAACAGTTTGAGCGACCAGCTAATATAGTTTCAGTAAGTATATGTACTCAATCGGGTAAATTGGCAACCGAACTATGTAGTCATGATCCTAGAGGTAGTACTATTAGGACTGAATTGTTTGTCCAAGGTACTCAACCTACTGAATTTTGTGAAACACATGTACAACTACAAATTGACACCACTACCAACAAAATTGCTAATGAATATTGCCCTGAAGAAAATGTGGAAACAAGGGTATTTATAAGAAGAGATCCTCCTTACAATCCAGCAGAACATGGGGGTGTTACTCCATCTGATTATCAATATACTGCACCAACTACAATTTGTGATGTTCATAATCAAGAGAACACAGTTGATGATTGGCTAGATGATTTGTTAGACGAAGATGGTGAGACAAATGATGAAGAAGATAATGGAAATGAAGATACTAATAATGGTAATAATAATGATAATGGTGGCAATGGAAATAGTAGAAATAATGGAAACGGAAACAATAATAATGGAGAAAATGAAAACTAAGGGAAAAATTCCCTTAGTTTTTCGTTTTTGGATCTGAGACAACAGCCATAATATATCCAAATAATATAGCTGCTGCTACACCTCCTGCTGTTGCTTCTAGCCCACCAAGAAAGGCACCAATCACCCCTTTTGATTTTGCTCCTTCTATAGCCCCTTTACTTAATGCATATCCAAAACCAGATATAGGTACTGTTGCCCCTGCTTCTGCAAATTTGACTAAAGGTTCATATAATCCTACAGCCCCTAATATAACCCCTGAAGTCAAAAATATTACTAATATATGAGCAGGAGTTAATTTAGTAGTATCCAAAATAATCTGACCAATAACACATATTAATCCCCCTACTATGAAAACCTTTATATATTCCATCTTATACCTCCCTAAGATATCATATTATCTATAGTTACTGCATGAGCTATTCCTGGAATGGATTCTCCCTGCAAAGTTGAAATGGAAGAATGTAATGCTCCTGTTGCAATTAATAAAACTCTATTTAAATTTCTCTTCATCATTTCTTTGTAGATATATCCATTGAACACCACTGCAGCACATCCACATCCGCTACCACCAGCATGGGTATCTTGTTCTACACCATCAAATATTTTAATTCCACAATCTGAGTAGTTTTCTGAAAGATCATAGCCTTCCTTCCTCAATAAGTCTAATATTATTTTTTTCCCTACTAAACCTAAATCCCCAGTTATAATCAAATCATAATCCACTGGATTATAGCCTGTATCCTTAAAATGCTGAGAAATAGTATCTATAGCAGCTGGTGCCATGGCTCCACCCATATTGTTAACATCTACTATTCCTAAATCCACAATCTTACCGGTAGTTATGTATGTTATATATGGACCATTGCCAGTAGAAGATAATACAGTGGCTCCACCTCCTGTCACAGTCCATTGAGCTGAAAAAGTTCTTTGACTACCGTATTCTAGAGGAAACCTAAATTGCCTTTCTGCACTACTAAAATGACTGGATGTAGCGCAAACTACCTTATCAGCAAATTGTCCGTCTATAATCATAGCACCTAAGCTTAAAGATTCTGTCATAGTTGAGCAAGCCCCATATAAACCAAAGAATGGTATGTTTAATTGTCTTGCCGAATAAGAGGAGGTTATAATCTGATTTAACAAATCTCCTGCAAATAAGTATTCAATATCATTGGGAGATAGATTAGCATTTGAAATGGCTAGTTTGATAGCTTCCTCTTGTATCTTTGCTTCTGATTTTTCAAAGGATTCTTGTCCCCACATGTCATCTTCTAAAATAATATCAAAATAGTCTTTTAAAGGACCTTCTCCTTCCTTTGGCCCAACAATAGAAGCAGTACTAATAATAGAAGGAGGATTAGAAAGTTTTACAGTTTGTGCTCCAATACGTTTCAATGCCATAGTATCACCTTCCCTTTGTAAGTATTAAATATAGTATTCCTACAATCACCGAACTGCCAACCCCATATACTAGAACAGGTCCTGCTATACTAAACATTCTAGCCGCTACACCAAAAATAAAACCTTCTCGTTTAAACTCCATAGCAGGAGAAACTATGGAGTTTGCAAAGCCAGTAATAGGTATTGCAGCTCCTGCTCCACCTATCTTGCCTATCTTATCATATATTCCAATTCCAGTTAAAAAAGCTCCTGTAAATATCAATACTATAGAAGTGCCAGCTGCTACCGATTTTTCATCTAATCCATATTTTAATAGGAAGTTTCTTATAATTTGACCAAATACACATATAATCCCTCCTACTACAAATGCATACAATATATTCTTAAAATAAGTAGGTTTTGGTACCTTTCTCTCTACATATTTTTGATATTCCTTTTTGTTCATTTTATCCATATTAGATTCACCTCTAATTTTTTATAAATACAAGCCAATAATATAAAGACCCTGCTACCTTTCCAAATATTAACGCAGCTATAATAAACTTTAATTCATGTTTTACCTTAAATTTCTTTGCAAATACAGGAACTACATTTAAAACTTCTGCCAAAGCTGAAGCAAATAAGCCTAAAAACATACCCATTAATAAACCAATTGGGATACAAATATATTTACTTAGTTTAAGATTAAACTCTGAAAAATATATGAAACTAAAAATAGTAGCACTTAATGTAATAATATATTGAAATATCTTTATATGATCTCCCGTTTCTGTAACTTGTGCTAATCTAGGTACTATTTTTAGCAAAGTTAAAAAAGCAGCCGCCGCACTACCTACGGTAATACCCGCTGATGCCCCAATTAAAGACATGAGCATTGCTTTGCCCACTATTTTCACCACCAATTACTCTGATTTTTTCTTATCTTTTAATTCATTAAGTACATTATCCTCTAGATCCCTGTCATAAAGAAATAGTTCCAACTCCATAGGTCCTGGCTCTTGTCTCCTTCGTTTACTAAAGCTAAATATTCTGCTAAAAAAAGCAAACATCCCCAATCCAATCCCTAAGGATAATGGAATAGTCAATATTAAAGGGTCCTTATTCTTAACCCCTGTTATGGTATAGTATACTTTTTCCATGGAGCTTTTCATATCCACATCTTCATGAAAGTTAATAATAGCCACTGCAGCGCCAAAGAACAAAACTATCATCACAAGAGCTAGCTTTAAAATATTTAAAATGCTTTTAGAGTCTTCCTGTCCTTTTATCTCTAAAAGCACATCAGGACCGCCTATTATAGTTATATCTATATTATCTATACTATCTAATACCTTAGTTGTAATCTCTGTTCCAGAAATATAATCATAGGCTTCCTGAGATATACCATTATACACCCTAATATTTTCAACATTTTTCTTGACTGTATCATTATTACAATATACTTCCCCTATATCCTTTACATATACATGAGCATTCAAATCTACAGAATACTTGGTTTCAAGATTTATGTATACTTGTTCTTTAGCCATATCTATCATTCTCCAATAAAAAATTGCTCACAAACTTTGCCTTCTTGGGAACTTCTCTATTGGTTCCTAGCTCCCCATACCATATAAGACAGCCCATTATCAATATGACTATCATTAAAACAACTATTATGTTTTTTTTACTGATTTTTATAATCATCTAATCACTCCAATCTACACTTATAATTAATCAATTTTACTAATTTCATAGATAACTAAATTGATTTGTTTTTAATTTAAATATAGCTTATCTATATTATTCCTTTATATTTGCTTTTAATGCAAAAAAATTAAGGCATAGTTCTATGCCTTAGCTAACATTTTTTTCATATCTTCAATTATTCTCTTCTCTATGCGTGAAACTTGAACTTGGGATATTCCTAATAGTTTAGCTACCTCTACCTGAGTTTTATCTTTAAAATATCTTAGAACTATAACCTGCCGGTCTCTATCCTTCAATTGAGATAATAGCTCTTTTAACAAAATATTGTCTATAATTTCTTTCTCATTATCCTCCTCTAAACTAATCTTATCAATTAAATATAATGGATTTCCATCATTTTGGTAAATAATATCGTATAAGTAGTCTGGTTGATAAGAAGATTCCAGTGCCATTACTATCTCTTCTTTATCTATTTTTAATTCTTCTGAAATCTCCTGAATAGTTGGTTCCCTACCCAATGTTTTAGATAGATTATCCTGAGCATATTTTACTTTGTTTGCAGTTTGTTTTAAAGATCTGCTTACTTTAATAATCCCATCGTCTCTTAAAAATCTTTTTATCTCCCCTGCAATCATAGGCACTGCATAGGTTGAAAACCTTACATCATAGGACAGATCAAATTTATCTATTGCTTTTAAAAGTCCAATGCTCCCTATCTGAAACAAATCGTCTACATCATATCCCCTGTTTGTAAATCCCCTTAAAACACTTTTTACAAGACCAATATTATATCTTACTAGTCTATCCTTGGCCTCTTTATATCCCTTTTGTGCCATTAAAATTAATTCCATTGTCTCCTTATGGGACAATAAAACATTATCTCTATTCTCCTTTTCCATAGTATCTACTCCTTATCAGAGAGACTTTTAAAATTCTTTGCCATTTTAACCTTAGTTCCCTTACCTACATGGCTTTCCACTGATAATTCATCCATGAAAGTTTCCATAACTGTAAACCCCATTCCAGACCTCTCTAAGTTAGGTTTGGAGGTGTAAAAAGGTTCCATGGCTTTATCTATATCTGCAATACCATTACCCCTATCTTCGATGCTTATTTCAATTCGGTTATTTTCTATTATAGCCTCAACTATTACAACACCTTCTCCATATTCATAGCCATGAATAATAGCATTTGTAACTGCTTCAGATACAGCTGTTTTAACATCTGATAATTCTTCCAATGTGGGATCTAACTGAGAAGCAAAAGCAGCTACCACAACTCTAGCAAAAGATTCATTGTTTGATTTGCTTAAAAATTCTAACCTCATAGAATTTTTTTCTACCATCTTTACCCTCCTCCTTTAATCTACTATGGCTTCATCAATAGTTTGATATACTTTCATTAACTTTAACAATCCAGACATTTTTAATATCCTTTCTATATAGGAACTTGTACTAACAATTGATATACTTCCCCCTTGTTCCCTGCAGCTTTTATATCTTCCCATTATCAATCCAATCCCAGAACTATCCATAAAGTTTAAACCTCTTAAATCTAATACCATGTTTAATAAATTATTATTATAGTATTGTTGGTCTATTTTTTTTCTTACATTCTCAGATGTATGGTGATCTAGTTCTCCTTGTAATGTAACAATCAAATAATCCTTTATAATATCTGTTGAGATTTGCAAATTATCCCCTCCTAGAGTATATTCTATATCTATTTCTATTTAAGAGGCCTATTATCCTTCATAGAAAAACAACTACTTTTGTTGTAAAAAGAAAAAAAGAGTCTAAAAAGACTCTTTTCCCAATATATAGTGAATTCTATCCCTAATATTTAATTAAATATTTTTGCATGCTAAAACTACATGACTTAATAATATAGAAGTCGTAACACTCCCTACCCCACCAGGAACTGGAGTGATTTTACTTACTATAGGTGACACTTTATCATAATCGGCATCTCCACTTAGTTTCTTGTTTTCGTCTAAACTTACTCCTACATCAATAACAATGGAATCTTCGTCAAAATATTTTTCATCAAAGAATTTAGCTCTCCCTAAAGCAACTACTACTACATCAGCATTCCTTGTTATTTCATCTAAATTCTTGGTCCTTGAATGGCAAATAGTGACAGTAGCATTTTCTTTTAATAGCATCATAGTCAAAGGTTTACCCACAACCATACTTCTATTTACAACTACTACATTTTTCCCTTCTAAAGGTATTTCATAATATTTAAGTATCTCCATAGCGGCTTTAGGTGTGCAAGGCGCAAATCCATCCATATTCCCTTCAAATATCTTTTCTAGATTTAAAGGATGCATACAGTCCACATCCTTTAAAGGGCTTATAGCATTTCTAACTACTTCTTCATCAATATGTTTTGGTAAGGGCCTAAACACCAATATTCCCGAAATCTCCTTGTTGTCATTTAACTCCTCAATTAGCTCTACTAATTCCTCTGTTTCAATGTTTACATCTTTTTTAAATACTTTAGATTTAATACCTATATTATCACAGTTTTTTATAATGCTTTTTTCATAAGAAATGTCCCCTGGGTTGTCACCTAATCTAACAATTCCCAAGGTAGGCACCTTGTTTCCTTTTGCTAATTCCTCAATATCCTTCCTCATGTTATCCTTAATACTAGAAGCCACAGCCTTACCCTTTAGTAATTCTACCATTCTCTTTCCTCCTTTAATTTTTATATAATTTTACATAACTCCCTTTTAGGTCCTATTCTTTAACAAGTTTACACTTACAAAATACTTACAGCAACTAAAGTAGAGCCAATTCCTACAAAAGTCCCTATAATCAATTCTCCTAAAGTATGTCTGTCTAGATTTATTCTAGCCCAAAATATCACAGGAATTAATAGATACAACCATAGCATATTAGTCCCAATTAAATTAATCAATAAAGTAATAGGTCCAGAAATACCACAGGCATGCCCACTTGCCTTGATTTTTAATCCTTTATTTATAAAAGACAAAGATGCTCCAGAAAAAAGATAAGCCATAAATATTTTCTTAACAAATATAGGCGCATGAAACAAAAATGTAAGAAATGTACCTAATACATAGCTAATAAGAGCTATAATAAAGGCTAATCTTCTTTCTCCCCTTCTCCCTTGTTCCCTTGATGCTGGTATTGTTCTATGAAGAGGATAAGCTAGGAGTGGTAATATGGTTAAAAAAACGATAGAATATATAAGCCATCCACCCCTTGCAAAACATTCCCCCTTATAAAGGAAAGACAGTAGTATAGTAAAAAAGGCTACCATTGGTACTACTGTCAAAAGACTAATTGCTTTAGCTATTTTCCTTTTCATAATAAACCATCCCCTTAAATATAGATGTAACAAATAGCTAATTATTTAATAATCCTTCTTGCTGTAACATATCTTGGTTTGTACCAATATGGATCATCAATAGGGGTTATAATAACTTTGGCAGCTTTTCCTGAAGATGCATGTATCATTTGCCCATCGCCTATATACAATCCTACATGACCAATATTAGGTCCTGATGCCTTAAAAAACACTAGATCCCCAGGGATTAGTTCAGATTTTTTAACTGGTGTCCCGTTTTTAGCCTGATCTTTGGAAACTCTATTTAATTCTATTCCAGCACTATTTAAGTATAATGAATATGTTAACCCTGAACAATCATAGTTATCTGGTCCTATACCTCCACTTCTATAGGGTTTCCCTAATGCCTTATGAGCATCTTGAACCACTGCATTAAGCCTTAATGTTCGTCTTGATAAGCCAGATCTAGAAGTGGCTTGTTTACTACCCTTTAAACTAATATAATCTTTTGGAACTTGAAACTCTCGTCCTTTTTCGTCAATAATAGTGAAATTATTGTCTTTAAAATTTTTAATTAAAACAATTTCACCTTTGGCCAATACATAATATGTATTATTTTTCCCCTTTATGGTTTTGTCAACCTTTGAACTACCTGCTGTAATAAACTCTTCTTTGTTTTTTATTTCCAATTTTTTTAACAATATGTAACCTTTAATGTTGTCAGATGTAGTAAATAGTCCATATAATCCTTGCATACTATCTAATTTAACTTCATCTCCAATACTTAAATTTTTAATAGTTGTACCATTAGGTTTGTCCATTAGTTTAGTATTTTGCTCTTTTACTATGTATATATTTGAATTTTTTTCTGTTCTTAATAATACATCCTTTTTAACTTTATATTTTTGATCACCTTTCTTTACTGTAAAATCCCTTTCCCTCTCTTTTAAAATATCAACAGATTCTCCAGCTTTGAAAGTCATTTCACAGCCGTTCTCTTTGGCAGCAACAAACTCCTCTACAAATACTCCTGTATCTTTGAAACTTAATATTCCTATTAAAATAAGCACAATAATAGTTGTCAGAGCGGACTTTCTCCTTCTAATAAACAATATCAACACCCCTTTTAAGTTTCTAAAACTATTAATGTCTATTTATTCTATATTATAGTATATATCTATTTTTCTATCAATAAAAAGTTACAAATTTGTTACAAAAACTTAGAATACCCTATAATTTATAAATTATAGGGTATTCTAATAAATTCTATTCTACAGTAATAGCATCTACCGGACAAGATTCTTCCGCTTCCTTTGCTGAATCTATCAAATTATCGTCTATTTCTTCGTCTATGGCCACTGCTAAACCATCATCATCCATACTAAATACTTCAGGGCAAATACTTGGGCATAGACCACAACCAATACAAATCTCTTTATCCACTGCTGCCTTCATAGTAAAATCCTCCTATAATTAATTTTTATATATTGTATATTAATTAATATACCCATATATATTACTAGATTTGTTTTATTCTATATTGTTCAACTCAGGCTCTACATGAATCATACAATGTTTAACATCTTCAATAGCATACTCTATTAGATCGTGTACTCTTTCTGCTACATCATGACCTTCTGTTACAGTAATATTACCATCTACCGTTATGGCAATATCTACATATATTTTATTGCCAAAAATTCTTGTTTTTAAATTTTTTATATCTTTAACTTCCTTAACAGATAAAGTTATTTCCCTTATTTTTTCTATAATCTC